>DASUNK010000485.1:0-2495 GCA_036277195.1 Longimicrobiaceae bacterium
TGACGCTGGAGGCGCTGGGGGTGGACGTGCTGGGGCTCAACTGCTCCACCGGCCCCGAGCACATGCGCCAGCCGATCCGCCACCTCTGCGAGCAGTCGCGGCTGCCGATCAGCTGCATCCCCAACGCCGGCATCCCCCACAACGAGGCGGGGAACGCCGTCTACCCGCTGCAGCCCGTCCCCTTCGCCGAGCAGCTGGAGGAGTTCGTGCGCGCCCACGGGGTGAGCGTGGTGGGCGGGTGCTGCGGCACCACCCCGGAGCACCTCCGCGAGCTGGTGGCCCGCGTGGGCGGCCTGGCGCCGCGGCCGCGCAGCGTGCCGTACGTCCCCCGCCTCTCCTCGGCCATCCGCGCCACCGAGCTGGTGCAGGAGCCGCGGCCCACCATGATCGGCGAGCGGGTCAACGCGCAGGGGAGCCGCAAGGTGAAGCGCTTCCTGCTGGCCGACGACTACGACGGGGTGCTGGAGGTGGGGCGCGAGCAGACGGAGAGCGGCGCGCACGTGCTGGACGTGTGCGTGGCCCTCACCGAGCGGCAGGACGAGGACGCGCAGATGCGCAGCGTGGTCAAGCTCCTCTCGCAGGGGGTGGACGCGCCGCTCTGCATCGACTCCACCGAGGCCGAGGTCATCCGCGTGGCGCTGGAGCAGTCGCCGGGGCGTCCCATCGTCAACTCCATCAACCTGGAGAACGGGCGCGAGCGCATCGACGCCGTCCTCCCCCACGTGGCGGCCCACGGGGCGGCGGTCATCGCCCTCACCATCGACCGCGACCTGGGCGGGATGGCCAAGACGGCCGAGACCAAGCTGGAGGCCGCGCGCAAGATCTACGACCTGGCCACGGGCGAGTTCGGGCTGGCGCCGGACGCGCTCATCTTCGACGCGCTCACCTTCACCCTGGCCACCGGCGACGAGGAGTTCCGCCGCTCGGCGGTGGAGACCATCGAGGGGATCCGCGCCATCAAGCGCGAGCTCCCCGGCGTGCTCACCACCCTGGGGGTCAGCAACGTCTCCTTCGGGCTGCAGCCGCACGCCCGCGCGGTGCTCAACTCGGTCTTCCTGCACCACTGCGTGGAGGCGGGGCTCGACACGGCCATCATCAACCCGGCCCACGTCACCCCGTACTTCGAGATCCCCGACGCGGAGCGCCGGCTGGCCGACGACCTGATCTTCGACCGGCGCACCGAGACGCACGACCCGCTGGCCGTCTTCATCTCCCACTACGAGGCGCGGGGGGTGGAGACGGAAGCCACCGCTGACCCCACCGCCGAGATGGAGCCGGAGGCGGCGCTGCACTGGAAGATCCTGCACCGCAAGAAGGACGGGGTGGAGGAGTGGATCGACCGCGCGGTGGAGAAGCTGGGCGCGGTGCCGGTGCTGAACGACGTGCTCCTCCCCGCCATGAAGGAGGTGGGCGACAAGTTCGGCGCGGGCGAGCTGATCCTCCCCTTCGTGCTGCAGAGCGCGGAGGTGATGAAGAAGGCGGTGGCGCGGCTGGAGAACTACCTGGAGAAGACGGAGGGGCAGACCAAGGGGAAGGTGGTGCTCGCCACCGTGTACGGCGACGTGCACGACATCGGCAAGTCGCTGGTGAACACCATCCTCACCAACAACGGCTACACGGTGTTCGACCTGGGGAAGCAGGTGCCGATCAACACCATCCTGGAGAAGGCGGAGGAGGTGGAGGCCGACGCCATCGGCCTCTCGGCGCTCCTGGTCTCCACCAGCAAGCAGATGCCGCTCTGCGCCCAGGAGCTGCACCGGCGGGGGCTGGAGTACCCGCTGCTGGTGGGGGGCGCCGCCATCAACCCCAGCTTCGTGCGCGCCGCCGCCGTGGTGGAGGAGGGGCGCCCCTACCCGCCGGGGATGTTCTACTGCAAGGACGCCTTCGAGGGGCTGGCGGTGATGGACCGGCTGATGGACGGCGGGCGCGACGCCTTCGTGCGCGAGCACAACCAGGAGATGGTGCGCCGCGCCGCCGAGTACGCGGAGCTCAGGGACCGGGCGAAGGAGCTGCGCCCCGCCTCGCGCGAGGGCGCGGGCGTCCCCGAGGCCGACGTCCCCGCGCCGCCGTTCTGGGGGTGGAAGGTGCTCGACGCCATCCCCGTGGACGACGTGGTGGAGTGCATCGACCGCAACACCCTCTACCGCATGCAGTGGGGAGGGAAGAATCTCAAGGGCGAGGAGTGGGAGCGGTTGGTGCGCGAGGACTTCGAGCCCCGGCTGCGGCGCTACACCCGCGAGGCCCGCACCCAGGGGTGGCTGCGCCCGCGCGCCGTGTACGGCTACTTCCCCGCCGCGCGCCGGGGCGACGACGTGGTGGTGTTCGACCCGGCCGAGCGCACGCGCGAGATCGGGCGCTTCACCTTCCCCCGGCAGCCGGACCGCGACCGGCTCTGCCTGGCCGACTACTTCCGCCCCGAGAACGGCGCGGGGCCGGCCGACGTCATCGCCCTGCAGGTGGTGACCAGCGGCGACCGCGCGGCCGAGTTCATCGCC
>DASUNK010000486.1:0-3267 GCA_036277195.1 Longimicrobiaceae bacterium
CCCCCGCCGCCGCGCGGGCATGGCCGGCCCCGCTCGACCGCACCCTCTCCTTCCACGCGCGCGACCTCTCCCTGCGCGACGCGCTCGACCGCCTGGCCGCCGCCGCGCGGCTGCGCTTCTCCTACAGCGCCGACCTCCTCCCCCTCGACCGGCGCGTCTGCCTCTCGCGCGGCGCGGTCTCCGTGGGCGACGCCCTGGCCGAGCTGCTGCGCGACACCCCCGTCGAGGCGGTGGTGGCCGGTGCCGACCATGTGGTGCTGGCGCCGCGCCGCGCGGCCGCCGAGCTGCCCACCTCGCTGAGCCGCGAGGTGGCGCTGGAGCGGATCGTGGCCACCGGGAGCGCCGGCGGCGCGCCGCAGCGCGGGCTCGCCGTGGCGCTGGACGTGGTCGGCGCCGCCGAGCTCGAGCGCGCGGGCACCGAGCCGCTGACGCGGCTGCTGGTGGGCTCCGTCCCCGGGCCGTGGGCGTGGGAGCAGTCCCCCTCCAGCCTGGTGGCGCGCTACGGCAGCATCCGCGGCGCCAGCTCGTTCGGGGCGAGCCATCCCAAGGTTTTCATCGACGGCATCGAGGTCGCCAATCCCCTGCTCGTCACGCAGATCGCCCCCGAGGCGGTGGAGCGGATCGAGGTCATCCGCGGGCCACAGGGGGCCGCGCTCTACGGCACCGACGCCATCAGCGGGGTGATCAACATCGTCACCCGCCACGAGGGGAGCGACGGCGTTCCCCGCGTGCGCGTGCGCGGCGGGCTGGGGATGGCGGAGAGCGACTTCTCGCCCGGCGGCGCGCTGGCGCAGGACCACGTGGTCGACGTGCGCGCGGGGAGCCGGCTGCGCTCGGCGGGGCTCACCCTGGGGTTCGGCGGGGTGGGGGAGTACGTCCCCGACGGCTCCAGCCGGCACGTCCTGGCCAGCGGGAGCGCGCGGTGGGTGGGCGCGCGCAGCATCGCCACCGCCACCGCCCGCTTCTACGCCGCCAGCGCCGGCGTCGCCGAGAACCCCCTCCTGGCCGCGGCGCTCCCCGAGGGCTCGCTCCCACCGCTCGCCGGCGGCGTCCCGGACCGGCAGCGCATGCGCCAGTACACCCTGGGGGCCACCTTCCGCCACACGCCCGACGAGCGGTGGACGCACTCCTTCACCGTCGGCATCGACGGGGACCGGCTCAGCGGGGTGGCGGACGAGCGCACGCCACTCCCCTGGGCCGCCGAGGCCGCGCTGCGCAGCGTCGACGGCGGCGCCGACCGGGCCACCCTCCGCGCCAGCAGCGTGGCGCGCCTGGGCGCCCTCGGCCGGGCGGACCTGGTACTCACCCTGGCGGCGGAGCACTCCGCGCTGCGCGAGGAGATGGGGCCACTGGTGGACTGGATGCACAGCACGGGGATCGTGGCGCAGGCCAACGCCGCGCTCGACGACCGCCTCCACCTCACCGCGGGCGTGCGGGTGGAGCGGAACGCGGGACTCCTCGGCGGGCAGCACGCCACCTTGCCCGTGCTCGGCGGCGCCTGGGTGACCGAATTCGGCGATGCCACCCTCAAGCTGCGCGCCGCGTACGGCAGGGGGATCCGTCCCACGTGGACGGCCGCGCGCGAGCACCCCCAGCTGCGGCTGCGGCAGCTGGCGCCGGAGGAGCAGTCGGGGGTCGAGGGCGGGTTCGACCTGGCCCTGGGCCGCTGGCTCACGCTGCAGGTGACGCGCTACGACCAGCTCGCCTCGGGGCTCATCCAGCGGGTGGCGCTCCCCTTCGACGCCGCCGGGGCCGGGGGGAGGGCGCCGCGCACGCCGTACGTCCTCCAGAACGTGGGGGAGATCGAGAACCGCGGGTGGGAGATGGCGGGCGCGGCCGAGGTGGGGGCGTTCTCGCTGGCGGGGACGCTGGCGCTGGTGGACAGCCGCGTCCGCCGCCTGGCGCCCGGCTACACGGGCGACCTGCGCCCCGGTGACCGCATGCTGGAGGTCCCCGCGCGCACCGGCAGCCTAAGCGCGACCTGGACGGGGGCGCGGGCCTCCGCCTCGCTGACGGCGTACCGTGCCTGGGACTGGATCAACTACGACCGGGTGGCGCTGGCGCGCACCTTCGTGGCGGGCGAGCGGCCGCCGCACGAGCTGGCGGGGGCCGAGCTGCGCAGCTTCTGGCGCGAGTACGACGGCGTCACGCGCCTGGGTGGCACCGTGATGCTGGACGTGCGCCGGGGCCTGATGCTGGTGCTCACCGGCGACAACCTGCTGGACCGGCAGCGGGGCGAGCCGGACAACCTGACGGTGCTCCCCGGCCGCACCCTCACCTTCGGCTTCCGCGTCGGGTTCTGATCCCGCGCTATCGTCCCCAGCCGATCACGAAGCGCACCCGCTCCCGCGGCGGGCCCCCTCCCTGGCTCGCAAGACTCGCCTGTCCCTCCCCCGTTCCGGGGGAGGGGGATTTCGGGTGCGGTGCCTCACTTCGCCCTGGGATTTGTCATTCTGAGCGCCTGGCCACTGTGAAGCAGCCGCTGCGCTGCTGACGGCAAGGCCGAAGAATCTTGCCAAGGCATGGCAGGAGGGTCGGTGCGGCAGCCCCACGAGTACCGAGGCCGCGAAGTGCCCTGGTTCAGCTGGCGTTCGTATTGTTAATCAGATGCTTCTCAAGCACCTCGACAGCCGCAGGATCGTTCCCGCAGCTGCCGAGTGTTCAGTTGCCATCGCCCACGATCACGCCCTCAATCGCCGCACCACTTCCTTCGCCCCGCACTTGTACACCGTCAGGCAGACCAACTCGCCTGCCGGGTCACGCACTTCCCAGTGCCGCCTGCGCTGGCTGATCGTGTAGGCTCCTCTTTCGCGGCGGGTGCAGGGGGCGTCGCCCTGCTGCTGTTCGACCATTGCATGCCTCCGATCCTCTTGACCCTGGCCGTCCAGCAGGGCTAGCTTTGGCGAGCGGGCGGCCCTCGGGTCGTTCCGTGATCGAGGCTGGCCAGTTCTTCTTCGCGGAGGGAACGGCCAGCCTTGTTTTCCGCCCCGCTGTCAATAATATATATACGACACCGGCGCTTGTCAACAGAGTGTGTACATGAATTTTAAGACCGCTACCGACATCCTTGGATTGCCCGCTACCAAGCTAGCGGATGCATTTGGATTGCAACCGCAGACAATCCGGCAGATGAGACTTGCCCCGGATGCCGCGAGCTACCGCTCCCCGCCCGACCATTGGGAGAAGGTTCTGGTACGCTTGGCGAGAGAGCGGGAAAACGAGCTGAGGGCACTGATAAGCGCATTGGAGGAGAAATAATCGCCCGCT
>DASUNK010000487.1:0-6362 GCA_036277195.1 Longimicrobiaceae bacterium
CGAGCGGGGGTCCGTGGTGCGGTCCGCGGTGCGGGCGGAGGACGGGTGGGTGGTGGTGGAGCTGTCCAACGACGGGCCGCCGATCGCGCCGGAGGCGTTGGGGCGGGTGTTCGAGCCGTTCTTCACCACCAAGCCGGCGGAGGAGGGGACGGGGCTGGGGCTGGCGATCTGCCGCCGCATCGTGCGCGAGCACGGTGGCGACGTCGAGGTGGCGAGCGGCGCGGAGGGCACCACCTTCACCATCCGCCTCCCTGCGGCCGCGGACCCCGCCAGATCTTGACGTGTAGCACAATATGAGGCACGTTTGTGCTACACTCGGAGGTTCCCATGAAGTTCATCAGCATTCGAGACCTGCGCAATCAGTCCGGACTCATCCAGCGCGTGGTGGAGGAGGAGCCGGTCACCCTGACCTCCAACGGAAGGCCGTTCGCGCTGGTGGTGGGGCTCGACGAGAGTGAAGACCCCGCCGAGCTCGAGCGCCTGATCCGCCAGGCGAGGGCACAGGCGGCGGTGTCGCGGATTCGCAGGCGGGCGATCGGCGCCGGCCTCGACCGCCTCTCTCCGGCGGAGATCGACGCCGAGATCGCCGCGGTCCGGGCGGAGCGTAAGCGTTGAGGATCGTGCTGGACACGAACGTCCTCGTCTCGGGCCTGCTCTCTCCGTTCGGGCCTCCCGGGCGGATTCTCGACCTGGTCACCTCGCTCCACCTGACGGTCCTCCACGACGACCGGATCCTGATCGAATACCGCGACGTGCTCTCACGCCCGAAGCTGAAGATCGGGAGCGGAGAAGCGACCGCTGTGATCGATCTGATCGAGAGAGGTGGCGGTCTCGTGGTCGCGCCACCGCTGGCGATCGTGCTTCCCGACCCCGACGACCTCTCGTTCCTGGAGGTTGCCGACGCGGGGGGCGCGGACGCGCTCGTGACCGGCAACGAGCGCCACTTCGCTCCCCTGCACGGCAAGCATCGGGTACCGGTGCTGGCACCCGCCGCCTTCCTTTCTCTCTGGAAATCCCGACACCCCAGCCCGGACGAGGAGTAGCGGCGGACTTCGTGCAGTGGCTGCGGCCGATCCGGTTCACCCGCACCCTCTGCCCCGCGAGCCCGACACCACGATGCGCCGCTGGATCGGCTGGGTCCTGGGGGCGATGCTGGCGCTGGCGGCCGGCGCGTACGCCTACCTGAAGCTCTCCGGCAACGCCCCCGAAGAGCTCGCCGAGCTGATGGGCGAGGGCGGCGAGCAGGTGCTGCGCCAGCCGATGCGCCCTGCGCGCGGCGCTCCCCGCGTCCTCCTCTTCGCCCTCGACGGCGTGGGCGAAGGCGAGCTGAACACGGTCCTCCGCGCCGGGCGCATGCCCCACCTGGCCCGGCTGCTCGGCCCCGAGACCGCGGAGCCCGGCGTCTACCGCCACGCCTACGCGGTGCCCGGCGTCCTCAGCATCCTCCCCTCCTCCACCTTCCCCGCGTGGGCCTCCGCCTTCACCGGCGAGCCCGTGTCACGCACCGGCATCGCCGGCAACGAGTGGTTCGCCCGCGAGGAGGCGCGCTTCTACGCCCCCATCCCCGGGAGCGTCACCGGCCACGAGCACACCCTGGAGCTCTACTCCGACAGCCTGGCCGGCCGGGCGCTGCGCGTCCCCACCCTCTACGAGCGGGCCGGCGTGCGGTCGTACGTCTCGCTCTCGGGGATCTTCCGCGGGGCGGACCTGGTCACCGTCCCCGACGCCGGGGCGCTCGGCGACCTCGCGTCCGCCCTGGCGAAGGGACTCACCTCGGACGAGCCGGTGAGCCGCGAGGTGTACGCGGAGGTCGACAGCACCTCCGTCGCCACCCTGGAGGAGGCGGTCCGCCGGCACGGGGTGGCGGACCTGCAGGTGGTCTACTTCCCGGGGGTGGACCTCTTCACCCACGTGGCCCCGCAGCCCCTCCCCGACCAGATGCGGTACCTGACGGAGGTGATCGACCCGCTGATCGGCCGGGTGGTGGAGATGTACCGCCGCGCGGGCGCGCTGGACGGGACCTACGTGGTGCTGGTGGCGGACCACGGACACACCCCCGTGCCGGAGGACGACCGCCATTCCCTCCAGGCGGAGGGCGGCGACGAGCCCGCCGCGCTGCTGGAGCGCGCCGGCTTCCGGGTGCGGCCCTTCGAGGTGGAGGTGGACGAGGACGAGGAGGACTTCCAGGCGGTGCTGGCCTTCCAGGGCGCCTTCGCCTACGTGTACCTGGCGGACCGCTCCACCTGTCCGCGCCCCGGCGACCGCTGCGACTGGCGGCGCCCGCCCCGGCTGGACGCCGACGTGCTCCCCGTGGCGCGCGCCTTCCACCAGGCCAGCGCCACCGGCGCGGGGCTCCCCGCCCTGCGCGGCGCGCTGGACCTGGTGTTCGCGCGCCCGCCGCGGGCTCCCGGCGAGGACGCGCTCCCCTTCCAGGTGTGGGACGGGGCGCGGCTGGTGCCGGTGGAGGCGTACCTGGCCGCCCACCCGCGGCCGGACCTGCTGGAGCTGGCGCCGCGGCTGGAGGCGCTCTCGGCCGGGCCGTACGGGCACCGCGCCGGCGACGTGCTGCTGCTGGCCCGCTCCGGGCTGGAGCGGCCCGTCGGCGAGCGCTTCTACTTCGCGGCCGAGTACCGCTCCTGGCACGGCAGCCCCAGCGCGCAGGACAGCCGCATCCCCCTGCTGGTGGCCCACCCCGGCCGGAGCGGCGGCCAGCTCCGCGACGAGGTGCGCCGCGCGGTGGGAGAGCGCCCCTCGCAGCTCGCCGTGACGCCGCTGGTGCTGGCGCTGCTGGGCCGCGGCGGCGGCGCGCCATGATCTACGAGTCGCGCTTCCGGCGCGTGGCCTGGGCGGTGGTGCTCGCCGAGGTGGCCGCGGCGCTGGGGCTGGCCGTGTACCTGGCGGTGACGGACAAGCGGCTGGTGCTGGGATTCGAGGTGCCGGGGCCGGAGCCGGCGGAGGAGCCGGGGATGATCGTCCCCGTGGCGGGAGTGCGGGTGGAGGAGCTGCGCGACACGTACGGGGCGGCGCGCTCGGGGGGGCGCACGCACGAGGGGCTGGACATCCTGGCCCCGCGCGGCACGCCGGTGCTGGCCGCGGCGGCGGCCACGGTGGTGCGGGTGGATTCGAACGCCGTCGCGGGGCGGGCCGTGTACCTGCGGGGAACGGACGGGCGCACCATCCACTTCTACGGGCACCTGGACCGCTTCCGGGCGGGGCTGAAGGCGGGCGACCTGCTGCGCCAGGGCGACACCCTGGGCTACGTGGGCGACTCCGGCAACGCCCCGGAGGGCGTGTACCACCTCCATTTCTCCGTCTACACCGTCACCGATCCCAACCGCTGGTGGCGCGGCCGCCCCATCAACCCCTACACGCTGCTCGCCGATTCGGCGCGGTGAGCCGCCGTCACTCCTCGTCCTGGCCCGTCATCATGCGGCGGTAGCTGTCGTAGCGCCCCGCGTCCACGTCGCCCTCCTGCGCCGCCTGCTGGACGGCGCACCCCGGCTCGTGCACGTGCGTGCAGGTGGGGTAGCGGCACCCTCCCAGGTACGGCTCGAACTCGGGGAAGTAGAAGTGCAGCTGGTCGCGGTCGATCTCCCAGAGCCCCACCTCGCGCAGCCCCGGCGTGTCCGCCACGTGGCCGCCGCACTCCAGCGGGATGAGCTGCGCCGTCACCGTGGTGTGGCGCCCCTTGTTCACCGCCTCGCTCACCGCCGCCACCCGCAGCCCCAGCCCCGGCTGCACCGCGTTCAGCAGGCTGCTCTTCCCCACCCCGGAGGGCCCCGCCAGCGCCGACACCCGCCCGCAGAGGTGGGCGCGGAGCGCGTCGACCCCCGCTCCCTCGCGCGCCGCGGTGTAGAGCACCTCGTACCCGGCCCGCTCGTAGGGGGCGAACATGCGCCGCGCCTCGTCGGGGCCGGTGAGGTCGGTCTTGTTGGCCACCACCAGCGGCGCCAGCCCGCTCGACTCGGCGATCACCAGGAAGCGGTCGAGCATGCGCAGGTGGGGCGCGGGGCGGGCCACGGCGAAGACGATCACCACCTGGTCCACGTTGGCCACGATCACCTTGGGGCGCGGCGCCTTCCCCGGGGCGCGGCGCGCCAGCACGGTGCGACGGTCGTGCACCCGCTGGATGGCCCACACCGTCCCGGCCCCGGCGGCCTCGCGCTCCAGGTCCACCACGTCGCCCACCACCACCCGCTCGCCGGTGCGCTCCTCGCGCTTCAGCCGCCCGCGCAGGCTGGCGGGGAGCATGCCCTCGGGCGTCTCCACGTCGTAGACGCCGCCCTGGGCGCGGAGCACCGTCCCGGTCAGCACGGCGGCCGCCGGAAACGAGAAAGGCACCTCTCCGGGCGGAGGGGTGCCTTCCGGGCTGCGCGGTCCGGGTGCGTCACGCAGCCGCGAACGAGGCGAGGGCTTCACCCATCTCACCCTCGCGCAGCCGCTTCAGCGCCCGGTCGCGCAGCTGGCGGATGCGCTCGCGGGTGACGCCCAGGATGTCGCCGATCTCCTCCAGCGTGTGCTCGCGCCCGCCCTCGAGCCCGAAGTAGAGCTTGAGCACCTTGGCGTCGCGCGGCTGCAGCGTCCCCAGCGCCCGGTCGATCCGCTCGCTCAGCAGCCGCTCCTCGACCTCGTCCTCGGTCATGATCGCCTCGTCGGCGATGAAGCGGTCCATCAGCTGCGAGTCGTCCGAGTCGCCGATCGGCGCGTCGAGCCGGATCTCGGCGGCGTTGAGCGTCTGCAGGCTCTCCACGATCTCCGGCGAGAGCCCCGTGGCCTCGGAGAGCTCCTGGGGCGAGGGGTCGCGCCGCAGCTCCTGCTTGAGCCGCTCGCGCTCGCGGAAGATCTTGGCCAGGTCGCTGGCGCGGTTGAGCGGCACCCGCACCGAGCGCCCCTGGTTGGCCAGCGCCGAGAGGATGGCCTGCCGGATCCACCACACCGCGTAGGAGATGAACTTCACCCCCTGGTCCGGGTCGAACTTCCGCGCGGCCGTCACCAGCCCCACGTTCCCCTCCTGGATGAGGTCCGAGAGGGAGACGCCGCGGTTCTGGTACTTCTTGGCGACGGAGATGACGAAGCGCAGGTTGGCGCGCACCAGCTCCGCCACGGCGATCTCGTCGTTCGCGCGCGCGCGCCGGCCGAGCTCGATCTCCTGGTCGTGGGTCAGCAGCGGGTGCGTGCTGACCTCCTTCAGGTACTGGTCGAGGCTCGACTGGTCTTCGGCGGTCACGGCGAACCCGGCGTCCAGCCCCGGGGCCGACCGCTTCCGACGTCTGGTGGTCCTGCGCGCTGTGGTGGCCATATCCTCTTCAGTGGACCTGCCGGAAATCGCCGCTCCCCGCCCTCGCCCCGCGCGCCCGCGGGAACCGTCGCCAACCTGCAAAACCTCTGCCGAAACGCGGGCCGCCCGGCGCGGAAGCGTCCGGGCGGCCTCGGCACGTGCCGTGCGCCTTCCTGGACTACTCCCGTTTCCCCTGTGCGACGCCTCGCGCGAAACTCATGCGGAATACGCAAACATTGCGGGGTTCGTTTCCCGGCCCGGGCCGTGAGGGGCGCGCAAGATAGGCGGTGCCCCGCCGGCCGTCAACGCTCGCTCGAGAACCCGGCCCCGCAGCCCGGCGACTACCGCTGTGTACCGCCGGATCTACAAAGGGTTCCACGCGCGCCCAGCGCCTTTGGCGCCGATCCTCCCGCCCTTCGTTTCGGGGGATCACCGGGGTTTGCCGCGGCGGGCGAGGCGCTCCTCGCGGCGGCGGCGGCCGGCCTCGAAGCGCTCCTTCTCCTCCTCCGTCTCGGGGAGGATGGGCGGGACGCGCGTGGGGCGGCCCTGCTCGTCGAGTGCCACGAAGGTGGCGTAGCAGGTGTTGGTGTGGCGCTCCTCGCCGGTGATCGGGTTCTGCGCCAGCACCTGCACCCCCACCTCCATGCTGCTGGTGCCGGTGAAGTTCACCGCGGCGTGCGCCACCACCAGCTCGCCGATGTAGATGGGCTGGTTGAACTCCACGTCGTCGAAGCTCTTGGTGACCACCGGGCGCCCGGCGTGCTTCATGGCGCAGAAGGCGGCCGCGCGGTCGATGAACCCCAGCAGCACCCCGCCGAAGAGGGTGCCCGCCACGTTGACGCTCTGGGGCTCGGCCAGGTCCGCGAAGGTCACCTGCGAGAGCCGCACCGGGCGGGGCACGGCGGGGTCCGGCGGCGGGTGCTTGAGGTAGATCTCAACAGGACGGATCATCCGCGTGTCGTGTAGGATTGTGTTCCCGTAGCAGTTCGGCGGCGGTTGCCGCCGGGCGCGCGTTCACCGTAACTTATCCCGCTTCATCCGTTCACCCGAGACCCCGGCGAGTATGACACGGCACTCCAGGTAC
>DASUNK010000488.1:0-3745 GCA_036277195.1 Longimicrobiaceae bacterium
CGCCAACGGGGGGCGCAGCGGCCTGGGGTGGGGGGTGGGATTGCACCCGGCGGGCGGCGCGGGGTCGGTGAAGCGCGAGGGCGACGGTCGGGCGCCGGCGGGCGTCTTCCGCCTGAGCAGCGCCTTCGGCTACGCGGGCCCGGTGTCGGTGCCCTGGATCCGGATGCCCTACGTGCAGGCCGACGAGAGCGTGGAGTGCGTGGACGACGTGCGCTCGCGCCACTACAACCGCCGGGTGGACCGCGACACCATCCCGGCGCCGGACTGGACCAGCCACGAGGAGCTGCGGCGTCCGGACGAGCTGTACCGTCTGGGGGTGTGGGTGGACCACAACTCGGACCCGCCCTCGCCCGGCGGCGGATCGTGCATCTTCCTGCACATCTGGGCGGGTCCCGCGGTTGCCACCTCGGGGTGCACCGCCTTCCGCGCGGCCGACGTCGAGGCCGTCCTCCGCTGGCTGGACCCCCGCGCCCGGCCCCTCCTCGTCCAGCTTCCCCGCGAAGAATACCGGCGCCTGCGCCCGGAGTGGCGGCTTCCCTAGCCCGCCTTGCGGTAGCGATTGGTGTCGTATAACGTGGTGGACACATCCGTTCACCGACGTTCCCAGGATGCCGGGCCGCCGCCCGGCATCCCGTTTTCCGGTCCTTCCGTGGAGAGACCCTGCATGCGCACGCCACGCCTCGTTCCGTCCGCCGTCCTCGCCGCCGTGCTGGCCCTGGCCGCCTGCTCGGACCAGGCGCCGCCCACCGCCGCGACCCGGGCGGGCGGTGCCCCGCTCGCCGCCGCGCAGCCGATCCCCACCCGCGCGCAGGAGCGCCCGGGCACCTTCGTGGAGAAGAGCGACGCCGAGCTGTGGGCGCTCATCGCGGAGTCGGGGGGCGGCGCCATGGTGGGGCTCAAGGCGCCGGGTGCGGCGCGCGGCTTCTGGAAGGGGCGTGTGCTCCTCGACCGCGGGCAGTGGGCCAACGCCCGCGGCGCCGTGCTCGGGCAGAAGGGCGTCTCCGTCGTGCGCATCGACGACCTCCTCCCCACCGTCGAGGTGCGGCTCGCCGGCCCGGCGGCGCTGCAGGCGATCCGCAAGCTGCCGATGGTGGACTACGTGGAGCCCGTCTACGTGGCGGACGACCTGCACGCCTTCGCCGGCGTGGGCGGCTGCGGCTGGGGGAGCGCCTGGACGGGCGACCGCCAGTACACCGCTTCGGGCGACGTCTACTCGCAGAAGTTCACGGCCATGAACATCCCCTCGGCGTGGACGCTCTCCAGCGGCGCGGGGATCACCATCGGCCTCATCGACACGGGGATCTCGTCCGGGCAGGGGCAGTTCCTCAGCACCTTCACGGCGGGCGAGAGCTATGGTCGCACGCTCCGCCTGATGTACGTCTCCCCCAGCTTCTCGTCGGCGTACGACGCCTGCGGCCACGGCACGCGGATGGCCGGCATCATCGCCGCCCCGCGCGACGGGCGCAGCGTGGGCGGCATCGCCTACCGCTCCAACCTGGTGAGCGTGCGCCACGCCGACGGGGTGGCGGCCGTCTCCAGCAGCGACGCCAAGTACAGCGTGCGCGGCGCGGTGCAGAACGGCTCGCAGGTGGTGGTGATGGCGTGGGAGTCGCTCAACTGGTGGTGGCAGGTGAGCGACGAGATCGAGTACTGGCACTACAGCCGGCCGGTGCTCTTCTTCGGGGCGGCGGGCACCAGCGGGTGCGGCGACGGCATCCTGGACAGCAACGTGGTCTTCCCGGCCGACATGCCCGAGGTGGTGGCGGTGACGGGGATCACCTATCCGGGCGGCGGGGTGCCGTGCGGCATCCACCGCGGGAGCGACGTGGAGCTGACGGCCTACCTGGACGTGCCGAGCACGGGCCAGTACACGAACGACGTGGTGGGGATGGGCGGGAGCAGCAACGCGACGGCGGTGGTGGGCTCCATCGCGGCGCTGGCGTGGAGCCGCACCCCCACCCTGACGCGCGACCAGCTGCGCGCGCGCCTGCACCAGAGCGGTGCCTACTACCCCGGCCGCCACTCCGAGCAGGGCTACGGCCTGGTGAACGCGCTGAAGGCGGTGCGCGGCTACTGAGCGATTCCGGGCTCCCTTTCCGGGTGGAGAGGGAGCCCGCCTTGAACTCTGTGCGGTTCGTCCATATCTTTCCTGCGAGGGAAACCGAACCCGCGAACGAGCCGAGCCAGATGTCCGCAGACGCCGCCATCCGTCTCGATCCGCCGCCTTCCGAGCTGAGGGAGCGGTTCGCCCGCCTCGCCGCGCAGTGGCGGGAGGAGACCGACCACCTCTCCTCGGTCACCCCCATGGTGCTCCACCCCGCCTACCAGCGCATCATCGGCATGGGTCCGGCGGCCGTCCCGCTGATCCTCGAAGACCTCGCCCGCACGAGCGACCACTGGTTCTGGGCGCTCCAGGCCATCACGGGAGAGAACCCGGTCGCGCCGGCGGATAGCGGCCAGGTGCCCAGGATGGCGGCCGCGTGGCTCGCGTGGGGACGGGAGCGCGGGCTGCTCTGAGCATGCACCACCTCGTTCGCCGCTTCCCGGGGCTCGCCAGCTCTTCCTTCACCGTCACCAGCAGCCGGACGCGCGACTACAACTGCTTCGCGTGGGCGGTGTACCGGACGGACGTCTGGATCTCGCCCGTGCTGTACGATCCCATCCAGGACCTCTACACCTGGCCCGCCGGGGCTGCGCGCGAGGACACGCTGGAGGCATGGAGCGCCGCCCTCGCCGCCTTCGGTTTCGAACCGTGCGCCACCGCCGATTTGGAGCCGCGGTTCGAGAAGGTCGCCGTCTATGCCTCGGCGGAGACGCCCACCCACATGGCCCGGCAGCTCGCAACGGGGAGGTGGACGAGCAAGCTTGGCAAGCTCGAGGACGTAGAGCACGACCTGCATGCGCTCGCCGGCTCGGGTTACGGTGAGGTCGCGCTGATCCTGAGGCGTCCCTCCCCGCGGTAGTTCCCATACAGCTTCCTTCCGGGGAACCACTTCCCCCCTGCGTCGTACCAGCCTCGCGGCAGCACTCCGGCCCCCTGGCGTGTCTACCATCATTGCCCCGCCCACCGGCCGGGCGGACGACACCACGCAGTACGACGCAAAGCCATGCGCTACCATCTCCCGGCTCTCGCCCGTGCGGCGTGCGCCGCGCTCGCCGTCGCCGCGGCCGCCGCGTGCCCCGCCGCGGCCCAGGACACCGTCCGCACCGTCACCCTGCAGGAGGCGGTGGCCCGCGCCCTGGAGGTGGACCCGGCCGCCGTGGCCGCCACCTCGGAGATCGCCAACGCGCGCGCCGAGCTGATGGAGAACCGTGGGGCCTGGCTCCCCAGCCTGACGCTCAACTCCACCTACAGCAACTCCAGCAACGAGCGCTTCGACCAGTCCACCGGCCGCCTCTCGTCCGAAAACTACACGGCGCAGGTGGCCACCGGGCTGGAGGTGTTCGACGGCGGGCGCCGCTTCTTCGAGCGCCGCAGCGCCAACGCGCAGCTCCGCGCCGCCGAGGCCGGGCTGGTGGAGAGCCGCTTCCAGGTGGTGCTGGCGGTGAAGCAGGCCTTCTACGAGGCGGCCGCCGGGCGCGACCTGCTCGCCGCCGCGCAGCAGCGGCTGACCCGCGCCCGGCAGCAGCAGGTGTTCGCCCAGACCCGCCTGGAGCTGGGCACCGCCACCCGCTCCGACGCCCTGCGCGCCGAGCTGGAGCTGGGCAACGCCGAGCTGGCCGTGGTCGAGGCCGAGAGCGCCCT
>DASUNK010000489.1:0-2009 GCA_036277195.1 Longimicrobiaceae bacterium
CGCGCGATGGCGCCGATCTTCTTCACCACGTGGTCGCTCAGCTCGCGGCGCAGCGCGTCGGTGGGCTCGTTCCCCTCCTTCAGCGTCACGAAGGCGGAGACCGCCTGCCCCTTGAGCTCGTGCGCCTTCCCCACCACCGCGGCCTCGGCCACGGAGGGGTGGTCCACCAGCGCGCTCTCCACCTCCATGGTGCCGATGCGGTGCCCGGCCACGTTGAGCACGTCGTCGATGCGGCCGATGATCCAGAAGTAGCCGCGCTCGTCGCGCTTGGCGCCGTCGCCGGGGAAGTAGACGCTCTCGCCCGGCTGCGGGTCGCCCTCCTCGTCCACCGTGTGTCCCGCCCACTTGCTCCAGTAGGTGCTGCGGAAGCGCTCCGGGTCTCCCCAGATGCCGCGCAGCATGGAGGGCCAGGGGCGGCGGATGGCCAGAAAGCCGCCCCCGACCGGGATGCTCCGCCCGTCGAGCGAGAGGATGTCGGCGCGGATGCCGGGGAAGGGGACGGTGGCGGAGCCGGGGGTGGCCTCCGTGATCCCGGGAAGGGGGGTGATCATGATCGCCCCCGTCTCCGTCTGCCACCAGGTGTCCACCACCGGGCAGCGCTCGCCGCCGATGTGCCGGTGGTACCAGATCCACGCCTCGGGGTTGATCGGCTCGCCCACCGTCCCCAGCAGGCGCAGGGTGGAGAGGTCGAAGCGCGCCGGCCACTCCGTCCCCCACTTCATGAAGGCGCGGATGGCGGTGGGGGCGGTGTAGAAGATGGTGACGCGGTAGTCCTGCACCAGCTTCCAGAAGCGGCCCCGGTCCGGGAAGTCGGGCGCGCCCTCGTACATGAGCACGGTGGCGCCGGCGGCGAGGGGTCCGTAGACGAGGTAGGAGTGCCCCGTCACCCACCCCACGTCGGCGGTGCACCAGTAGACGTCGTCGTCGCGGAGGTCGAACACCCAGCGCGTGGTGGCCAGGCACTGGGTGAGGTAGCCCCCGGTGGTGTGCATGATCCCCTTGGGCTTCCCCGTGGTCCCCGAGGTGTAGAGGATGTAGAGGAGGTCCTCCGCCTCCATCTCCTCGGCGGGGCAGTCGGGCGCGCCGGCGGCCACGCAGTCGTCCCACCAGCGGTCGCGCCCCTGGCGCATGCGGGTGCCGCCGAGCAGCTCGCCCCCGGGGCCGTGGCGGCGCACCACCAGCACGTGCTCGATGGTGGGGCACCCGCCCTCCTCCTCCAGCGCCTCGTCGGCGCTGCGCTTGAGCGCCACCACGCCGCCGCGGCGGTACCCCCCGTCGGCGGTGATCAGCACGCGCGCCCGGGCGTCGTTGATGCGGTCGCGCAGGCTCTCGGCCGAGAAGCCGCCGAAGACCACCGAGTGCGGCGCGCCGATGCGGGCGCAGGCCAGCATGGCCACCATCGCCTCGGGGATCATGGGGAGGTAGATGGCCACGCGGTCGCCCTTCTTCACCCCGAGGGCGCGCAGGGCGCTGGCGGCGCGCCCCACCTCCTGGTGCAGCTCCTGGTAGGTGAAGGCGCGCCGGTCGCCGGGCTCGCCCTCCCAGAGGAGCGCGGTCCGGGTGCGGCGGGGACCGTCCAGGTGCCGGTCCAGGCAGTTGTACGCCGCGTTCAGCCGCCCGCCCCCGAACCAGCGCGCCTGCGGCGGGTCCCACTCCAGCACCCGGTCCCAGCGGCGGAACCAGTGCAGCTCGCCCGCCCACTCCGCCCAGTACGCCTCGGGATCGGCCTCGGCGCGGGCGTAGACCTCGGGGTCGCGCGCCTGGCAGGCGCGGGCGAAGTCCTCGGGCGGGGCGAAGGTGCGGTCTTCCTGCAGCAGGGTGTCGAGCGTGCTCTCGCTGGCGGCCATCGCGGGTCTCCTGCGGGGTGGAAGCACGGCGCTTTCGGGAGATGGGGGACGAAGCTGCGCCGGCAGCCGGGTAAGCCGCAAGAGCGAGGCCCGGGGGGAGTGCGAAGTGCGAAGTGCGAAGTGCGAAGTGCGAAGTGCGAAGTGCGAAGTGCGAAGTGCGAA
>DASUNK010000490.1:0-5880 GCA_036277195.1 Longimicrobiaceae bacterium
GGACAGCACCGTGCAGCGGCTGGCGGCCAACCCCCGCGCCACCCGCGAGCTGGCGCTCGCCGGGCGGGTGCGGGTACGGATCGAGTACCGGCTGGCGGAGGTGGAGGCGGACTCGGTGACGCAGCACCCGGACGTGTACGCGCGAGTGGGGCGCGGCTACGCGGCCCGCGTGCGCGTGGAGCTGCGCGCCGCCGGCGAGGACCCGGCGCTCGCACTCGACCGCGCGCCAGCCGCGACGGTGCGCATCGCCCGCGCCGTGCTCCCCGTGCGCGAGCCGCTGCTCGCCATGGACGCGCAGGCCGCGAGCGTGGTCGGGCTCCAGCGGTAACCGCACCACCCCGGAATGAAACGAGGAGGGCGTCTCCAGCGGAGGCGCCCTCCTCGTTCCGTGTCAGTTGGTCCGACCGCGGGACTTCAGCTGTCCCCGGGCGGCACCGGGCAGGGGTTGGGGTCGTTATCGTTCCGGTCGGTGATGCTCCCGGGCGACGGGATGTTCGGGTTGGTGTTGCGCTCGTCCTCGCCGTAGAAGAGGCGGCCCGGCAGCACCGCAGCACCTGCCGCGGGCGTCAGCGCGGGCTCGCAGAGGCGCTTGTGGTCGTTCCACGCCTCGATGTTCTGGAAGAGCGCGATGTACTTCTCCAGCGCGATCTCGGTGAGCAGCGCCGGCCCGGTCAGCGCTCCCAGCGCCGCCAGCCCCTCCGAGGTCCGCGCGTTGTTGAGGTGCGTGAGCGCCGTGCCCTCCGCCCCCAGCCGGTAGTTGGCCTCGGCCAGGATCAGCTGGTTCTCGGCGTAGGTCACCAGCGGCTGGCGGAAGTCCGCCGCCCCGCGCCCGGCCGGGTTCAGCTGCGACGCGGTGAGCTCCGTCCCCGGAGGCGCGCCGATGTACTGGCCGCTGCCCACCGGGGCGAAGTACTCCTCCAGCCGCGGGTCGCTGCGGTCCTTCAGCAGCTCCACCAGCCGCTCGCCGGCGGCGATGTCGCCCTGGCGCGCGATGTTCATGAACTGGAACCAGAGGTTCTGTTCGCCCGCGGTGGTGGTGTGGAAGGTGCGCATGTCGTTGGCGGCCGAGGAGATGCCGCTCAGCGCCGCCGTCCGTGCCGCCGTCAGGCAGTTCCCCCCGCACGCCGTGGCCGCCCGCGTGGCCGAGGCGCCGCCGGCCAGCTGCGCCTCCACCCAGTGCATGTAGAAGCGGGCCTTGAGGGTGTTCGCCGCCTGGATCCACTTGGTCCGGTCGCCGCCGTACACCTGGTCCAGGACGCCCGGGCCGGCGCCGGCCGCGGCCTGCAGGTCGGCGATGGCGTTGTTCAGCAGCGTCTGCACCGCCGCGTACACCGCCGCCTGGTCGTCGAGCACGGGCTTGGGATTCTCGCCCACCGCCTCGGAGTAGGGGATGTCGCCCCACAGCGAGGCGGCCATCCCGATCTTGTACGCCTCCCACACCTTGGCGATGCCGGCGTAGGTGCGGTCGCCCGACTCGCCGGCCAGGCGCTGGATTTCGCGGAGGTCGATCAGCCCCCCGCCGGTGTAGATGCGGGAGAAGTCGAAGTCGAAGTCCACCTCCGTCACCTCGTACAGGTCACGGGTCTGCTGCTGC
Organism: Longimicrobiaceae bacterium; assembly: GCA_036277195.1. GTDB lineage: Bacteria > Gemmatimonadota > Gemmatimonadetes > Longimicrobiales > Longimicrobiaceae > Longimicrobium. Next base: position 1,595 of record DASUNK010000490.1, read on the forward strand.
CTCCCCGTGCCCGCCATCAGCTGGTTCCACATGCTCGCCACGCGGGCGAGGTCGCCGGTGAACCAGACGAACGAGTTCACCTGCACGCCCTGGTAGAGCTGGGCGATGGTGGCCTGCGAGGGGCGGTTCGGGTCCGTGTCCAGCCCCGGACCCGAGAGGAAGTCGTCGCACGCGGCCAGCCAGCCCCCCAGGGCCAGCACGCCGGCCGCCGTCAGGATTCTCTGCTTCACGTTCGGAGCTCCTTTCAGCGGGTGAGGGAGACGCTCAGGGAGAACTGCCGCGTCTGGGGGTTGTTGAAGTAGTCCTGCCCCCGGATCGACGAGGTCCCCATCAGGTTGGTCTCGGGGTCGGCGCCGTTGTAGTCCGTCCACGTGTGCAGGTTGCGTCCGGCCAGCTGCAGGGTGAGCGACGACATCCCGTAGCGGCGGACGTAGCGCGCCGGCACCGTGTAGGCCGCCGCGACCTCGCGCAGCTTCACGAAGCTGGCGTCCTCGATGAACTGCGCCGACGCGGCCGAGAAGCCGCTCCCCAGCCCGTTCTGGTACCAGTTCTGCCCGATCGGCACCGCCGTCCCGGCCCCCGGACCCACCGTGGGACCCGGCAGCAGGTCTTCCCCGAAGACCAGCTCGTTCCCCGTGCACCCGGACGCCGAGTTCCCCACCGGATCGGTGCAGGTGGCCCGGTCCTCGGTGTCGCCGTGCGTGCCGTAGCTGTAGAGCGCGCCGCGGGTGCCGTTCCACATGTCGCCGCCCTGGTGGATGTCGAGCAGCGCCGAGATCTCCAGGCTCTCGAAGAGCCGCACCGAGCTGCGCAGCCCCGCCGTCCAGTCCGGGTGCGGGTCGCCGATCACCCGCAGCTCGGGGTCGAGCTCGGGGAAGCCGCTGGCGTCGATGTAGAGCGCGCCGTCCTCGGCCCCGGTGCACGCGGTGACGATGGCCGCCGGCGCGTTCTCGCCCAGCCGCCCGCAGCGGTAGAAGTCGCTGCCGCGCATCACGCCGATCGGCTCCCCCACCACCGCGGCCGTCCCGATGAAGCCGCCCATGTCCACGAACTCGCGGTCGGGGTCGCCCAGCGAGAGCACCTTATTGCGGTTGCGGGCGAAGTTGAGCCCCACCGTCCAGGTCAGGTCACGCCGGCTGAGCGGGCGCACCTCGACCGTGGCCTCCACCCCGCGGTTGCGGATGGTGGCCGCGTTCTGCAGCTGGAAGAAGAAGCCGGTGGAGGGCGAGAGCGGGGTGAGGAGGACGGCGTCCTCCGTCCGCGCGTTGTACCAGGTGAAGCCCAGGGCCACGCGCTCGTCGAGGAAGGCCAGGTCGATCCCCGCCTCCATCTCGCTGGTGCGCTCGGGCTTCAGGTCCGGCTGCGGCTTGGTGTCGTCGGAGTAGAGGCCGCCGAAGCCGCCCAGCGTGGGCCGCAGGAAGTCGTTCCACCCGCTGTCCACCTCGTCGGCCGCGAAGCCGAACACGGTGCCGTACACGGGCGGCTCGTTCCCCGCCTGCCCCCAGGCCGCGCGCAGCTTGCCGAAGCTCAGCGGCGAGCCGCCCAGGTTCAGCGTCTCGGTGAACTCCCACGCCGCGCTGAACTTGGGGAACCAGTGGCGCGGCTGGCTCTCGCCGAAGGTGGAGAAGCCGTCGTTGCGCACCGCGGCCGTCAGGAAGAGCTGGTCGGCCAGCTCCGCCTGCACCTGCCCGAAGAACGACTCCACGTGCACCCGCGAGCTGAACTCGTTGGGGGTGCGGGTGAGGGTGTTGGCCAGGGTGAACACGCCGGGGGCCACGAAGTCCTGCCCCTCCACGAAGTAGCGGTCCGCCCGCCGCGACTCGCGGCTGTAGCCCAGCGTCACGCTCCCCGACGAGGCGGCGCCGATCTCGCGGCGAGCCGTGCCGGTCACGTTGTGGGTGATCTGCTTGTTGAGGAACTGGGCCTTCCCCAGGTAGCCCGGCACGTAGGTGTAGTTGCCGATCGGCAGCACGTCGAGCCGGTTGTCGTTGGAGTAGTCCAGCCCCAGCGTGTAGTTGAAGTTGACCCAGTTGGCCGGCGCGTAGTCCAGCGCCACGTTGCCGAGCGAGCGCCCCACCTCGCTGGTGGCGCGGTTCTCGTTGATGGTGAAGAAGGGGTTGTCGAACACCCCCGCGTCCTGCGGGCCGGCCGGCGTGGGGTTGGTGTACGAGCGGTGGAACCCGCCCTCGCTCAGGTAGCAGCTGCCGGGGATGCAGTTGTCGAAGTCCGGCGGCGTGCGCAGCCCGCCCAGCAGCAGCCCCGAGAGGTTGGAGCCCTTCTGGATGAAGCTGCCGTCGATGTCGGTGTAGGCGAAGTTGCCGGTCAGCGTGATCTGCGAGCTCAGCTCGTGCGAGGCCTTCAGCCGGGCGGTGACCTTCTGGTAGAAGTCGTTCTCGCCCACGATCACGCCCTGGTGGTCCGAATAGCCCAGCGACAGGTAGTAGCGCGAGCGGTCCGTCCCGCCCGAGAGGCTGAAGTCGGTGTCCACGATGTGACCCGTCTCGAACAGCTCGTCCCAGTGGTTGAAGAGGGGACGGTCCGTCACCGCCGGGCCCCAGGCGCGCAGGTTGTTGGGGAAGTCGGCCGCGTCGCGGAAGCTGAGCCCCCGGCTCCCCTGCCCGAACGTCTGCTGCAGCGGGACATCGCGGTTCACGTCGTCCACGCTGTAGGTGGTGCGGAAGGTGGCCCGCGGCTGCCCCGACTGCCCGGACTTGGTGGTGATGAGCACCACCCCGTTGGCGGCGCGCGCCCCGTAGATGGCCGAGGCCGCGGCCCCCTTCAGGATCTCGATCGAGGCGATGTCGTCGGGGTTGATGTCCGAGGCGCGGTTGGCGGCGATGCTCCCCGCCTGGTCCGACGACTCGCCGTACTGCACGCTGGCGGGCATGAAGTTCTCGACGTTGGTGATCGGCACCCCGTCCACCACGAAGAGCGGCTGCCCGCTCTGCTGGGCGTTGGGATAGCCCGAGACCCCGATCGTCTTCACCCCGCGGATCTGGATGTACGACGAGGCGCCCGGCTCGCCGGACGAGGAGGTGACCTCGATGCCCGGGGCCTTGGCCGCCAGCGCGTTCACCAGGTTCGGCGTCTGCACCCGGTTCAGCTCCTCGGTGCTCACCGACGAGATGGAGACGCCCAGCCGCTCGCGGGTGGTGGTCTGCCCCACCCCGGTGGCCACGATCCCCTCCAGCTGCAGCACGTCGGGGCGCAGCTCGAAGTTCACGGACAGGGTGGCGCCCGGGGTGAGGGTGACCTGCCGCGACGACGAGGCCAGGCCCACGCGCGAGGCGGTGATGGTGGCGGGCTGCGAGCCGCGCAGGCGGCTGGCGGGGATGAGGATGGTGTAGCTGCCGTCGGGGCCGGTGGTGGCGCCCACGTTCAGCGCGTTGATGCGCACCAGCACCGCGTTCTCGGGCGCCCCCGAGGTGTTGGTCACGCGCCCGCTCACCCGGGCCGGCTCCTGCGCGGACAGGGTGGCGGGCACGGGGGCTACGGCGAGCAGGATCGCGAGTAGCCGACGATACTTCCTCATGGCGTGTCTCCGGTTCGGCGGCCCCCCCGGGCCGCAGATTTGACACAACGCCCACGCGAAGGTGCCCACGGACCGCGGGACCTCCCACGCGCGAGGCTCCGGGACGGGGGTGTCCCGGTGGTCGAGGAAAGCGGGTTCGGTCGAAGTCCTCCTTGGTCGGGGTGCAGGAGGCGGTACGGGGAAACAGCCGGATCGCGGGCGCGCCACGGGGGCGGCGACGACGCGCGCGTGCGGAAGGGAAGCGGGCGAGCGGAAAGGCGGCCGGGGAGCAGCCGTGCGCCCGCGTCGGATCTGCCACGTTCGAATTGCTCTATATAGCATCTCCAGCCCCGGAAGTGTCAAGCTTCGCACGCGCGCCGTCACCGGGGGCTTGACCGGGAGCGCCGCTCCGTTTACTTTACCGATCAGCTAATTAACCTGATGGTAAAATGAACAGGTCGACCGATCGCCTCAGCGCCACCTTCGCGGCCCTCGCCGACCCCACGCGGCGGGCGATCCTGGCGCGCCTGGCCGGCGGCGAGGCCACGGTGACGGAGCTGGCCGCGCCCTTCGACATGAGCCTGCCGGGCATCTCCAAGCACCTGAAGGTGCTGGAGCGCGCCGGGCTGATCGAGCGGGGCCGCGAGGCGCAGTGGCGGCCCTGCCGGCTGCAGGCGGAGCCTCTCAGGGAGGTGGACGACTGGGTGGAGCAGTACCGCTCCCACTGGGAGGAGCGCTTCGAGCGGCTGGACGAGTACCTGCGGACACTACGAAC
>DASUNK010000491.1:0-2726 GCA_036277195.1 Longimicrobiaceae bacterium
CAGGTGGGGGTCTCCGGGGTGGCCTCGCGCTCGCGGTTGACCACCCCCACGCGCAGCTCCTCGCCCACGATGGACTGGGCGATCGGGCGGATGGCGAGGGTCTTCCCGGTGCCGGTGCCGGCCATGATGCCGAAGCCCTTCCCCTCGCGCGACAGCTCGCGGATCTCGCCCCCGTGCTCCTGCTCAATGAGGGTGGTGACGTGGGTCAGCTGCACGCCCAGCTCGATGGTCTCGCAGCTCGCGCGGGTGGGGGCGATCACGACGATGCGCCCCTCGGGCGGCCGGCCGGGATAACGCTCGGAGGGAGGGGTCGTGGCGACGTGGACCATGCGTTCTCCGCGGGAGCCTCGGGGGGATTTGCGGGAGCCGTGAAAACGGGCCATGATGTAGGCCCTGTCCAGTGTGAGCGCAAGAACTCCGCCACGCACCGAGGCCGATGACCGCGACCGGCGCGACCCTGCTGTTCACCGGCGCCGCCGAGGTGGCGACCTGCGCCGGGAGGCCGGAGGACCCCGCCGGTGGTGTGCTGGCCGGCGCGGCGGTGGCGGTGGTGGACGGACGCGTGGCAGCGGTGGGGGCGGAGGCGGAGCTGGCGGCGCGGTTCCCGGGCGCGGAGCGGGTGGCGTGTGCGGGCGGCGTGCTGACCCCCGGCTTCGTCGATTCGCACACGCACGCCGTCTTCGGCCGCTGGCGCACGGACGAGTACGCGCTGCGCTGCCAGGGCGTGCCGTACATGGAGATCGCGCGGCGCGGCGGCGGCATCAACGCCTCCGTGCGCGACCTGCGCGCGCGCTCCGAGGACGAGCTGGTGGAGCTGGCGCTCCCGCGCCTGCGCGAGATGCTGCTGGGCGGCACCACCACCGCCGAGGTGAAGAGCGGCTACGGGCTGGCCACCGGGCACGAGCTGAAGACGCTGCGCGCCGTCCGCCGGCTGAGCGCGCTGCAGCCGATCGAGCTCATCCCCACCTTTCTCGGCGCGCACGAGTTCCCGCCGGAACTCCGCGACTCGCCCGCGGACCGCGAGCGGTACGTCGGGCTGCTGGTGGGGGAGATGATCCCCGCCGTGGCGGAAGCCGGCCTGGCGCGCTTCTGCGACGTGTTCATGGAGCCGGGGGTCTTCGACGCGCGGCAGACGGAGCGCGTGCTCCGCGCCGGGCTCGACCACGGCCTGCGCCCCAAGCTCCACGCCGACGAGCTGGAGGGGAGCGGCGGCGCCGAGCTGGCCGCCGCGCTCGGCGCCGCCTCGGCGGACCACCTGGGAGCCGTGTCGGAGGAGGGGATCCGCGCCCTGGCCGCCTCGCGCACGGTGGCGACGCTGCTGCCGGCCACGCTCTTCTTCCTGGGACGGCCGCGGTGGGCGCCGGGGCGGGCGCTGCTCGACGCGGGCGCCACCGTGGCGCTGGCCACCGACTTCAACCCCGGCTCCTCGCCCACGCCCAGCATGCACTTCGTGCTGACGGCCGCCTGCTCGCGCATGGGGCTGAGCCCCGCCGAGGCGCTGCGGGCCGCCACCGCGGGGGGCGCGGCCGCGCTGGAGCTGGCCGACGGGCGGGGGACGCTCGCCCCCGGCGCCCCGGCGGACCTGGTGCTCTGGCGCGCCGCCGCGGCCGCCGAGATCCCCTACCGCCTGGCCGCGCCGATCGTGGCCGGGGTGTGGAAACGGGGGGAGCGGGTGGCGTAGCCCGGCCCGAGGGGCCACTTTCGCTTGTACGCCGCTCCGGCGCGCACTATCTTCCGGGACTCCGCTGTCTACCCCCGCCGGCGGTCCCGCAGCGACATCCACCCGTCCACTCAGTTCATGGCGAACCTGGCGAAGCTCCGGGTAGAAGCCCGCAGGTACGAAGACCGGGAGCAGTGGCGAGACGCCATCCTGGCCTACAGGCAGATCATCGACAACCCCGAGGGGGAAGAAGTCGACATCGCCCTGTACAACCGGATCGGCGACCTGCACCTGCGCGTCAACGAGACCGAGCTCGCCGTGCAGGCCTACGAGTCCGCGGTCAAGGCGTACGCGGAGGTGGGGCTGTACAACAACGCCATCGCCCTCTGCCGCAAGATCCTCCGGCTCGTCCCCGGGCGCGCCGTCACCTACCGCACCCTGGGGCAGATCAGCGCCGCCAAGGGCTTCCTCCCCGACGCGCGCCACTACTTCCTGGAATACGCCGAGCGGATGCGGCGCGCCGGGCGGCTCGACGAGAGCTTCGAGGCGCTCAAGGAGTTCGCCGACCTCTCTCCCGGCGACACCGAGGTCCGCCGCCTGCTGGCCGACCAGCTCCTGCACCACGGCCGCGCCAACGAGGCGGTGGAGCAGCTGCGCATCCTGCTGGCCCCCCTGGTGGAGCGCGGCGACGAGCACGCCGCCCAGCAGGTGCGCGAGCAGATCCTGGCCATCGACGCCAACGCCAGCACCGAGCCGCTGGTGCGCGAGGCCCGCCCGGTGCGCAAGGCCGACGACTTCACCGACGCCTTCGACACCGGCGACCTCTACCTGCGCGGCCCGGCCGCGGAGCCCGCCGCGCCCGCGGAGCCGCCGGCGGGGCTGGACGCCGGCGCCGGCGTGGCTCCCAGCGCGGACGACTTCGCGCCGGCGGACGGGGTCGAGCGGATCGAGGGCTTCGAGCCCACCATCGACGCCGAGTCGCCCTTCGCCGCGCGCCCGCCCGAGCCCGAGCCGGAGCCCCCCGCGGGCGAGCTGCCGCTGCTGGACCTGGAGGGCGGGGAAGAGG
>DASUNK010000492.1:0-5130 GCA_036277195.1 Longimicrobiaceae bacterium
AGTACCCGGTACGCCGGCTCCTGGCGCACTTCGCACTTAGCACTTCGCACTTTTTATCCCTCCGCCTTCGCCTGCTCGAGAAAGAGGTCGAGCGAGCGGAAGGGCCGGTCGTGCGCCAGCTGCAGCTCCAGGAACGCCCGCAGCAGCGCCCGGTGCGCCCCCGGCCGCGCCAGCGGACGCTCCAGCGCGTCGCCGCGCAGCATGCTCGCCAGCTCCGCCCGCGTGGCCGCGTCCAGCACCCGCCCCGCCGGGCGGCAGCGCGTGCAGGCGATCCCGCCCGCCTCGCCCGCGAAGCGCACCGCCTCGGCCGGGCCCACCGCCCGCCCGCAGAGGACGCACGCCTCCAGCTGCGGCGCGAAGCCCAGCAGCGCCGCCAGCGTCCACGCCCCGGTGAGCACCGCCACCTCCGCCTCGGCCGCCGTGTCGGCGTCGGCCACCGCGTCCCACGAGGCGGCCAGCGCGGCGTAGACCCGCGGGTGCGGCTCCTCGGTGGAGAGGCGCAGCGCCAGCTCCGCCAGCAGCGAGGCCCCCGCGAAGCGCGCCAGCGAGCGCCCCAGCGCCTGCCGGCTGCGCACCAGCTCGAAGCCGCTCAGCGTGTGCAGGTCGCGCCCCTCCTTCAGGTAGAAGGTGGCGGCGCCCTCGGTGAACGGCTCCAGCACCCCCCCGAAGCGGCTGCGCGGCCGCAGCGCCCCCTTGGCGATCACCGAGCGCAGCCCGTGCTCCCAGGTGAAGAGGCGCAGCACCTTGCTCGTCTCGCTGTACGGGAAGGCCTGCAGCACCAGCGAGCGGGTGGTGACCAGGGCCATCCGCCCCTCAGGGGTTGAAGCGGCCCAGGTCCTCGGGGTTGAGCTTGCGGAGGTACTCCTTGAGCTGCTCGGGGGTGAGGCCGGCCGCCGGCGGCCGGTGCCCCGGCTCGTCCTCCCCCGCCCCCTCGCCCGCCTCCGGCGCCGCGTGCTCGATGGCGGTGGAGGTCAGCAGCTCGTCGCCGGCGAAGAGGTCCGCGTGGGTGCGCAGGGCGATGGCGATGGAGTCCGAGGGGCGGGCGTCCACGGTGAACATCTCCTCGCCCCGCTGGATCACCAGCTCGGCGAAGTAGGTGTTGTCCTGCACGCGGGTGATCAGCACCCGGATGACGGTGCCCCCCAGCCCGCGGATGATGGAGGCGAAGAGGTCGTGCGTCAGCGGGCGCGCGAACTTCATCCCCGCCAGCTCCATGGCGATGGCGCTCGCCTCGGTGGGGCCGATCCAGATCGGGAGCACCCGGTCGCCCTCCGTCTCCTGGAGGATGACCACCGGCGACTTGGTGTGCTGGTCCAGCCCCAGGCTCTGGACTCGAACTCGTATCATCGTCTGCGTCCCGCTCCTCCTGGAGGCGCCGTCCCGGTGGAAGCTCCCGCCCTGCAAGGACCGTCCCGCCGCCCGTTCAGGCCCCGGCCGCCGTGCGCAGGTCGTCCACCCGGTCCGCCGCCTCCCAGGGGAAGAAGCGGGCCGCCTGGCCGTTCCCCCCCTCGTAGCACTGCCGCCCGAAGTGGCCGTACGCCGCCGTGGGGCGGTAGATCGGCGAGCGCAGCCCCAGCGCGTCGATGATCCCCCGCGGGGTGAAGTCGAACACCTCGCGCAGCGCCCGCGCGATCGCCGCCTCGTCCACCCGGCCGGTGCCGAGGGTGTCCACCCGGATCGAGACCGGCTCGGCCACCCCGATGGCGTAGGCCAGCTGGATCTCGCAGCGCCGCGCCAGCCCCGCCGCCACCACGTGCCGCGCCGCCCAGCGCGCCGCGTACGCCCCGGAGCGGTCCACCTTGGTGGGGTCCTTGCCGCTGAACGCCCCGCCCCCGTGCCGCCCCATCCCGCCGTAGGTGTCCACGATGATCTTGCGCCCGGTGAGCCCGGCGTCGCCGTGCGGCCCGCCGATGACGAAGCGCCCGGTGGGGTTCACGTGGATGACGCACCCCTCCCGGTCGAAGAGGTGCCCCGGGAGCACGGGGACGATGACGTGGTCGATCACCCCTTCGCGGATCTCCTCCTGCGTGGCCTCGGGGTCGTGCTGCGTGCTCACCACCACCGTGTCCACCCGCACCGGCTGGTCGCCGTCGTACTCCACCGACACCTGCGTCTTGCCGTCGGGGCGCAGCCACTCCAGCCGCCCGCTCCGGCGCACCGCTGCCAGCCGCTCCGCCAGCCGGTGCGCCAGCAGGATCGGGGTGGGCATCAGCGCCTCGTTCTCGTCGGTGGCGTAGCCGAACATCATCCCCTGGTCGCCCGCGCCCCCGGTGTCCACCCCCTGGGCGATGTCGGGCGACTGCTGGTCGATGGTGGTCATCACCGCGCAGGTGTGGCCGTCGATGCCGTACGCCGCGTCGGTGTAGCCGATCGACTTGAGCGTCCCCCGCACGATGGCGGGGATGTCGACGTAGGTCTGCGTGCTGATCTCCCCCGCGACCACGGCCACCCCGGTGGTCACCAGCGTCTCGCACGCCACGCGCCCCCGCGGGTCCGCCTCCAGGATGGCGTCGAGGACGGCGTCGGAGATCTGGTCGGCGATCTTGTCGGGGTGCCCCTCGGTGACCGACTCCGAGGTGAAGACATGGCGGTGCGCCACTGCGTACTTCCTGGCTGGCGGTGGGGAAAGGGCGGGCAAAGGGAGGCGGAAGATACCGCCTCAGCCGGGGCCGGACAAGTTCCAGGGACCCGTAAACTTGCTCAGGTCCAGCACCTGGCCCAGGTGCCCGGTGAGCACGCGGATCACCTCCTCGGCGGTGGGGCAGCGGATGGCCTCGTCCACGGCGGCGCGCGCGTCCTCGTAGGTCACCGAGCGGATGACCTTCTTGATCTCGGCCAGCGCCGAGGGGCCCACCGAGAGCGAGTCCACCCGCAGCCCGATGCAGAGGAAGGCGCCGAGCGGGTTGGCGGCCATCTCGCCGCACACCGCCACCTCGATGCGCGCGTCGCGCCCGGCGCGGGCGGTGAGGTCGAGCAGGCGGAGCACGGCGGGGTGGAAGGGCTGGTAGAGGCGCGAGAGGCGCGAGTTGCCGCGGTCCACCGCCAGGGTGTACTGCACCAGGTCGTTGGTGCCGATGGAGAAGAAGTCCACGTGCCGGGCCAGCTCCGCGGCCGAGAGGGCGGCCGCGGGGGTCTCCACCATCGCCCCCAGCGCCCAGCGCTCGGGGACGGCGTGCCCCTCGCCGCGCAGCTCCTCGGCGCAGCGCTCCAGCAGCCCGCGCGTGGCCTCGACCTCGGCGATCTCGTTCACCAGGGGGATCATGATGCGCACGTCGCCGTGCCCCGCCGCCCGGAGCAGCGCCCGCAGCTGGGTGCGGAAGAGCGCCGGCTCGTCGAGGCACACCCGGATGGCGCGCCACCCCAGGAAGGGGTTCTCCTCCGGCGCCATGTGCAGGAAGGCGGGGAACTTGTCGCCCCCCAGGTCGAAGGTGCGGATCACCACCGGCTCGCGCTCGAACGCCTCGGCCACCTGGCGGTACGCCCGGTACTGCTCCTCCTCGCCCGGCGAGATGCTGCGCCCCACCACCAGGAACTCGGTGCGGTAGAGCCCGATGCCGTTGGCCCCGTGCACGCGGGCGCTCTCGGCCTCGCCGGGGAGGTCGATGTTGGCGCGCAGCTCCAGCTTCAGCCCGTCGCGGGTGACCGCGGGGAGGTGGGCCAGGAGCACCAGCTCCTGCTCCCACTCGCGGACGACGAAGTCGCGCTGGCGGTAGGTCTCCTTCTCCTCCTCGCTGGGGGCGATGATGACGCGCCCCGAGCGCCCGTCCAGGATCATCTCCTGCCCGTCGCGCACCTGCTCGGAGAGGTCGCCGAGCGACACCACGCAGGGGATGTCGAGCGAGCGGGCCAGGATGGAGGAGTGCGAGGTGCGCGTCCCCACGTCGGTGGCGATCCCCACCACCCGGCGCGGGTCGAGCTGCACGGTGATGGAGGGGGTGAGCTCGCGCGCCACCAGCACCACCCGGGTGTCGTCGCCGCTCCGGGGGGCCAGCTCCGGGTCGGGGAGCCCCAGCAGGCGGCGGAGGACGCGCGTCTGCACGTCGGCCAGGTCGTTGAGCCGGTCGAGCACCATCGGGTGCGAGGTGTGGGAGAGCTGCGACTCCCACTCCAGCACCCGCCACTCGAAGGCGCGCTCGGCGGTGAGGTGGTTCTCGCGGATGTAGCCGATGGTGCCCTGCACCAGGTCCGCGTCCTCGAGCATGAGCACCTGCGGCTCGAAGATCTGCGCCTCCACCTCGCCCAGCCGCTCGGCGGTGCGGGCCTGCAGCTCGCGGATGCGCCCGCGCGCCCACTCGCAGGCGTCGAGGAAGCGGGCCACCTCGGCCTCCACGTCGTCCGCGCCGACGGTGGCCCCGTGGGGCACGCGCGGCACCTCCCAGCGCAGCACCCGCGCGGGGGCGATCACGATCCCCGGCGCCGCCGGGATGCCGTCGCGGACCACGCTCACCGGTCTCAGTCCTCTCCGAAGCGGTTGCGGACCAGCTCCACCAGCGCCTCCACCGCCTGCGCCGCGTCGTCGCCCGCGGCGCGCACGGCCAGCACCGAGCCGCACTCGGCCGCGTGCATCATGACGCCCATGATGCTCTTGCCGCTCACCTCCACGTCGCCCTTGCGGAGCCAGACGTCGGCGCGGAAGCGGTTGGCCAGCTTCACGAACTCCGCCGCGGGGCGGGCGTGCAGCCCGTTCCTGTTCACGATGGTTACCTCAGAAGTGTGCTCCATCCCCCCGTCCGTCAAGAGTTCCCCGCCAGGACCAGCCCGGCCAGCACCGTGGCCAGCAGCGCCAGGAACGCCACCGGGCGCACCCGCGTCCCCAGCGCCACGCCCAGCGCCACCGCCAGCGCGCCCAGCGCCCACTGCCACCACTCGCCGTGCCCGGCGCGCCCCGCCATCAGCACGGCGGAGAAGCCGGCCAGGGCGGCGCCCGCGTCGCCCGCGCGGTCGCCCAGCGCCTGCAGCGGCACCGCCTTCAGCGCCTTCCCCACTTCCAGCCCGTCGCGCAGCCCGATGCGCAGCCCCCACACCCGCAGCCAGAGGTGGAGGGCGTTGTAGACCACCAGGAACGCCCCCACCGCCACCCACCAGGGGGCGCCGGCCAGGAGGAGCGCCACCCCCAGCAGCCCCGAGGCG
>DASUNK010000493.1:0-5599 GCA_036277195.1 Longimicrobiaceae bacterium
ATGGTCGCTGCCTGCGCCTGGAGCCGTTCCCAGGCACCGGCATCGTGCATTTCGATCAACTGGTCTCCTCTGCCGCGGGCGATCAGCGGCAGCGCCATCCGCACCAGCGGGCGCGTGGCGTCGTATACACGCCATTGCGACACCAGGCGTCGATACACGCCGAAGTTGCGCACGCTGCGGACGTACCGTCGCCGCACGTCGCGCTCGGGCACCCCATGGCCGCCGAGCCCGACGCGCATCCGCACGCGTTCAACCGCCATCTCCGGCGCGGGTAGCCAGAGATAGTGCAGGTCAGTGATATAGCCCGCCGCGTGCAGGCGGTGGATCGTACTCTTCACCGAGAGTCCCGACAGCGTCGTTTCGAAGGCGAAGTCCACCCCGGAGCGCGCCAGTCCGTCGATCCAGCGGAGCATGGTGCGGCCGGCCTGCACCGCGGCCGACGCCGGGTCGAACCCCGCCAGCCCCTGGGCGATCACGTCCGCGTTCACGAACGCCAGCACGTCCAGCTCGCGCAGCAGCAGGCGCGGCGCCAGCGTGCTCTTCCCGGCCCCGTTCGGGCCGGCAATGATCACCGCGTGTGGGTGGCGCGAACTAGGCATCCCTCAGAATATGGTGCGTCCAGATCGTCCACCAGTGCAACCGCCGGATTTGCGCACCGGCGGCGGCCCCGTCATTTTCCCCGCGCCCCCGAGAGAAGGGGGAATGGGAAGGACCGCGAGATCCATGCACGAGGAGCCATGACGGACACCGCTGCCGCGCCCGAGGGCGCCGGCTTCCGCATCGAGAAGGACTCGCTCGGCGAGATGCGCGTCCCCGCCGGCGCGCTCTACGGCCCGCAGACGCAGCGCGCCGTGGAGAACTTCCCCATCAGCGGCCTGCGCTTCCCGCGGCACTTCATCGCCGCCATGGGCATCGTCAAGCAGGCCGCCGCCCGCGCCAACCAGGAGCTGGGCGTGCTCGACCCCACCATCGCCGACGCCATCGCGCGCGCCGCCGAGGAGGTGATCGACGGAAGGCTCGACGACCAGTTCGTCCTCGACGTCTTCCAGACCGGGAGCGGCACCTCCACCAACATGAACGCCAACGAGGTGATCGCCCGCCGCGCCGGGCAGCTGCTGGAGGGCGGCAAGGTGCATCCCAACGACCACGTCAACATGGGGCAGAGCTCCAACGACGTGATCCCCACCGCCATGCACGTGGCTGCGCGCGTCGCCCTCCACCGCGAGCTGATCCCCGCGCTGGAGCGGCTGCGCGACGCCCTCCTGGCCAAGGCCGCCGAGTTCGACGACGTGGTGAAGAGCGGCCGCACCCACCTGATGGACGCCACCCCGGTGCGGCTGGGGCAGGAGTTCGGCGGCTACGCCAGCCAGGTGGAGCACGGCATCCGGCGCCTCCGCGCCGCCTCCGACGAGCTGGCCGAGCTCGCGCTGGGCGGCACCGCGGTGGGCACCGGCACCAACTGCCTCCCGGGCTTCCCGGAGCGCGCCATCGCCGGCATCAGCGAGCGCACGGGGCTGGAGTTCCGCGAGGCCGAGAACCACTTCGAGGCCCAGGGCGCCAAGGACGCGTACGTCTCCGCCTCGGGGGCGCTCAACACCCTCGCCGTCTCGCTGCTCAAGATCGCCAACGACATCCGCTGGCTGGCCAGCGGCCCCACCTCGGGGCTGGCCGAGATCACCCTCCCCGCCGTGCAGCCGGGCTCTTCCATCATGCCGGGGAAGGTGAACCCGGTGATGAGCGAGGCGCTGATGATGGTGTGCGCGCAGGTGATGGGGAACCACGTGGCCGTCACCGTCGGCGGGCAGCACGGCAACTTCGAGCTGAACGTGATGATGCCGGTGATGGCCCACAACCTCCTGCAGTCCATCACCCTCCTCGCCAACGCCTGCGACGCCTTCCGCGGCCGCGCGGTGGAGGGGATCGGCGCCGACCGCGAGCGCGCCCGCGAGCTGCTGGAGAAGAACCCCTCGATCGCCACCGCGCTGAACGCCTACGTGGGCTACGACGAGGCGGCCAGCGTGGCCAAGGAGGCGGCGAAGAACTACGAGTCCGTGCGCGAGGTGGTGAAGCGGCGCGGCCTGCTCTCGGACGAGCAGCTGGACCACGTGCTGAACGTGCGCGAGATGACGGAGCCCGGCATCCCCGGCGGCGGCGCCCCCGGCGGCGGCGCCGGCTGACTCCTGCAGAACCCCGAGCGGAGCACCAGCGTGGAACACACCCTGGCCTGTGGCCACCGCGTGCGCGATCCCGGGCAGGTGCACTACTGCTCCTACCTCCGGCTGGAGTCGCTCCTCTCCCTCCAGCCCACGCCGGAGCAGGTGCGCCACCCCGACGAGCACCTCTTCGTGGTCACCCACCAGGCCTTCGAGCTCTGGTTCTCGCAGCTGCGCACGGACCTGCCGCGCGTCATCGCCGCGCTGGAGGCCGGCGAGGCCGGCGCCGCCACCTGGCTGCTGAAGCGCTGCACGGACGTGGTGCGCCTCTTCTCCCCCATGATGCGCGTGCTGGAGACCATGACGCTGGGCGGCTTCTACGCCTTCCGCGCCCACCTGGCCCCCGCCAGCGGCGGCGAGAGCGGCCAGTGGCACGAGGTGGAGCTGCTGGCCGGCGCGCGCGAGCCCCACTTCCGGCGCTACCTGGAGTCCGAGATCTCGCCCGACCCCGGGTCCGGCCCGCACAGCTACCTCTGGAACGACCGCCTGGCCACGCTCTGGGAGGAGCCCTCCGTGGCCTCGGCCGCCGAGGCGCTCCTGGCGCGGCGCGGCGTCACCCCCGCGCAGGTGTACGAGGCGTCGCACGCCGGCGGCGAGCACTGGGAGCTGGCCCTCCTGGCCGAGGCGCTGCTGGACTTCGACGAGGAGGTGCGCATCTGGCGCTTCGTGCACGCCCGCACCGCCGAGCGCACCATCGGGCCGGACACTGAGGGCACCGCCGACACCTCCGGCGTCCGCCACCTCGAGCGCATGGCCGTCCACCGCGCCCCCTTCTTCCCCTTCCTCTGGAAGGCGCGCGGCGAGGTGTGGGAGCGCTCGCAGGCCGGCGGCACCCCGGCGGGATGAACCGCGCCTTTGCCGTCGCGCTGGCGCTGCTGTGCGCCGCGTGCACGCACCACCTGGACGCGGTGCAGGACCCGGGGCGCGCCGTCGCCTTCTCCACCGGCTTCCCCTGGAGCAGCGTCATCTACGCCGCCCGCGTGGACGGGGGCGGGGTGGTGCTGGTGGACCTGGGATGGTACGGCTCCGAGCGCGCCCTCCGGCGCGAGCTGCGGCGGCTCGGCGCCCACCCCGAGCAGGTGACGGACGTCTTCCTCACCCACAGCCACCGCGACCACATCGGCGCCTGGCGGGTGGTGCGCACCGCCCGCTTCCACCTGGGCGCCGGCGAGCAGGCGCTCTTCGAGGGGCGCGACACCCACCGCGACCTCCCCTCGCGCGTGGGGGAGGTGCTGCTGGGGAACCCCGCCCCCTGGGCCGGCGAGATCGCCATCCACCCCTTCACCACCGACACCGCCTTCGTCTTCGGGGCCGACACCGTGCGCGCCTTCCCCAACCCCGGGCACACCGAGGGGAGCGCCGCGTACCTCTTCCGCGGCGTCCTCTTCGTGGGCGACGCCGTCTCGCGCAAGGCGCTCACCGGCTTCGGCGGCGCGGAGCCCATCTTCACCGCCGACGACGCGCGCGCCCGCGAGAGCCTGCGCTCGCTCTTCCGCCGCGCCGAGCCGTACCGCCCGCAGTGGGTCTGCTCCGCCCACGGCAAGTGCGCCCGCCCCGACTCCGCCTTCGTCCGCAGGGTCACCGGCTCTCCTCCCTGAGCATCGCTCCACACCCGAGGACGCGTACGGGGCGGTCATCACCCGGTATGGACGGATGGCCGGCGGCCGTCTAGACTCCTCGGGTGCATTTGTACATTGCTTACACCCGGTGTGGAGGGAGGGACGGATGGAAGAGCCGACCGGCGGCGGGGGCTTCTTCGGGGCGATGATCCCCACGGGTGAGGTGCTGGGCGCCTCCCTGGTCCGCGACCTCCCCGCGGAGTGCTCGCTGGCGGTGTGGCAGGCCACGCGGCTCCTCTTCCAGTGGGCGGAGGCGCCGGAGGCGGAGCGGGCGGAGATGTTCGAGCCCGGCACGCTGGACCCGTTCCTGGCCGAGCTGGAGGCGGGGCGCTTCGACGAGGGGCTGCGCCTCCCCACCCTCCTCATCGTCGCGGAGCTGGCCTCGGGTGCGGCCGACCCGGAGCGGCTGGCCCGGGCGTGCCTGTGCCTGGCCGAGTGGGCGCTGGCCCGCCGGGCCGCGGGCTCCGCGCTCTACTTCGCCGAGGCGGCGGCGCTCGCCTGGCCCGAGAGCGCGCGCCACGCCTGGCTCGCGGGCGCCCTGCTGCAGGCGCACGGGCGGACGCCGCGGGCCGAGCTGTGGCTGCGCCGGGCCCTCCGCGTCGCCGCCCGCACGGGCGACTGGCAGGCGAAGTCGCTGGCGCTGGGCGCACTGGGAAACTCGACGCCGGCGACCGGTAGCCGCTCCGGCGCCCGGCGGCCTCAGCGTGCGGCGCCCTCGCTCCGGCGGCGGACCACCTCCAGGATGTTCTGCTGCACCTGGCCCATCACCAGGTCGCTCCAGAGCGCCGCGTAGAAGTTGAAGCGCGTGCCCAGGCGGTGGGTGCTGCGCAGCCGCAGCTCCACCTCGCCCGCGCCCGCGGGCACGATCTCGTACGTCCCGTCCAGCACGTCGAAGTAGGGCCCGCCCACGGTGACGTGCGGGTCCAGCGCCGTGGGCGGGATGCTCTCCGGGTCCACCTCGATGGTGAAGGCGAGCGCCCGCCCGGGCTCCCAGCGCGTCACCGTCTCCACGAACACCACCCCGCGCTCGAAGCTGGCGTGGCGCACGCCGCCCACCCCCTCGTGGGAGAGCGTGGCCTCCACCGGCGCCGGGAAGCCGATGCGGTGCACCAAGCTGCGGCGGTACTCGTGCGGCCGGATCTGCGGCACCCGCGCGATGTTCCGCCACACCTCGGCCGGCGCGGCGCGGATGCGCACCCGGTTCTCCACCACCCGCTCGCGCGCGGCCAGGGGGAGGGCGCCTTCGATCGGCGCGGCCAGGTAGGGGAGGAGGAGGATGGGGAGCGCGGCGGCCGCGTACGTCCTCCCGCGCCGCTCCTCGGCGGCGCGCGCGGCGGCGGCCATCGTCCCCCCGATGCTCGCCATCCCCAGGAACACCGGCGCCATCATCACCACGCAGATGGACCCCTCCCAGGCGGTGACGAGCACCGCCGCCAGGCAGCTCAGCGCGGTGACCCACGGCATCAGCACCGCGTAGCTCCCCCGCGTCCGCCGCTCCGGCGGCCCCAGGTACACGGTGAGGTAGCCGACGGCCAGCGGCACCAGGAAGACGAACGCCAGCGAGAGGGTGACGAACGTTCCCTCGGCCGGGCCGGAGTCCTCGTGGAAGACGAAGCGGGCGAAGAGCCCGTACGCCAGCCCGGCCAGCGGCGCGGCCACGTAGGGCGTCCAGGACGGAGCGTTCACCGATTGCTCCCGGGGAGGTGGGCTTCGCTACTTGAACGCGTTCAAATTAGGGGCGGCAGCGTCCGCGGTCAAGGCAGTCTC
>DASUNK010000494.1:0-5003 GCA_036277195.1 Longimicrobiaceae bacterium
CGTCTTGGGTCGATCCGGCCCGCGCCCGCGGCGGGCCCGGGAGGTGTACAGGACCTGTACCCGTACGATTCCTGTGCTACGGCACCGGGCTCGGGTCTTGCGTCCCGGAGCCCCGAGGTTCGCTTCCCGGACGTGCCGGAAGCCGGACCCCCGCGAGCCGGAATTTCGCGATTTTTCCGCCGGGCGCGGACGGAGTGCCGACCTCGAGAACGACGACGGAAGCCTGGAGCCATGCCGAAGACGTTGTGTAAGAAATGCGCGATGCCGGTAACCATTACCGACTACGCCTGCTCACGCTGCGGACTGACCTGGCCGTACTACCGCAGCCGGCCCCTCGGCTACGTTCCGGTGGGGCTGATCGCCGCCACCACGCTCGTGGTCGCCGCCGCCGCCGTGTGGAGCGCGCTGCTGGCGCGGTTCTGACGCCGGCCCGGACGGAGGAAGAGAGGAGGCGGCGGGGGATTCTCCCCGCCGCCTCCTCCGCGTTCCACCCCCTTCGCGGCCGCCCCTTGACGGGAGGGGTCCCCGGGAGAAAGTTCCCGGAAAGGCCCTTTTCCGGATCCCCCTCTCCGTCTCCCCCCTGCAAGGAGGTGCTCATGGCGTCAGCGCCGCTGTTCACAACCGACCGCCTGCGCAACGTCGTCGTGGTCGGCCACGGGGGGGCGGGGAAGACCACCCTCATCGACGCCTGCTGCCACACCTCCGGCGCCTCGCGCCGCCACGGCTCCGCGGCCGAGGGCACCGCCCTCACCATGTTCACCCCCGAGGAGGTGGCGCACGGCGTCTCCATGAACGTCTCGATGGCCTACGCCACCTGGAAGGACAGCAAGGTCAACTTCATCGACACCCCCGGCTACCTCGACTTCCTGGGCGAGACCATGGCCGGCATCCGCGTGGCCGACGGCGCCATCGTGGTGCTCGCCGGCCCCAACGGGGTGGAGGTGGGCACCGAGCGGGTGTGGGAGCTGGTGCAGGAGCGGCACCTCCCCAGCATCCTCTTCGTGTCGATGATGGACCGGCAGAACGCCGACTTCGAGCGCGTCTACCAGGACATCCGCGAGCACCTGACGCCCAAGGCCATCCCCGTCGAGGTGCCGATCGGCGCCGGCGAGAGCTTCCGCGGCATCGTGAACCTCTTCTCCGGGCACGCGCACATCTTCAAGGCGGGGACGCAGACCGGCGAATACGAGCACGGCCCCATCCCCCCCGACGTGCAGCCGATCGTCGACCGCTACTACGAGCAGCTCATCGAGACCATCGCCGCCACCGACGACAACCTGCTGGAGCACTACCTGGAGGGCGACACCATCACCCGCGAGGAGGCGATCCACGCCCTCAAGCAGGCCATGCTCCGCGGCGAGCTCTTCCCCGTCTTCTGCGGCGCTCCCACCCTCACCTGGGGGGTGCGCGCGCTGCTGACCAAGGTGGTGGAGCTGATGCCCTCGCCCCAGGAGCGCCCCGCCGAGGCGGCGCAGGGGCGCGGCGAGAGCACGGTGGAGCTGCGCAACCTCAACTCGGACCCCTTCGCCGCCCTGGTGTTCAAGACCACCAGCGAGCCGCACGTGGGCGAGCTCTCCTTCTTCCGCGTCGTCGGCGGGAGCGTCCGCAACGGCGAGGAGGTGCTCAACGCCGCGCGCGAGAAGCCCGAGAAGCTGTCGCACCTCTCCATCGCCCAGGGGAAGGAGCGCATCGAGGTCGACGAGCTGCGCGCGGGCGACATCGGCGTGGTGGCCAAGCTCAAGGACACGCACACCAACGACACGCTCTCCGCGCCCAACCACCCGCTGGTGCTGGAAGGGGTGAAGTTCCCCGAGCCCGACATCGCGGTGGCGCTCGAGGCGGCCACCCGCGGCGAGGAGGACAAGCTCTCCCTGGGGCTGCACAAGCTCCACGAGGAGGACCCCTGCTTCGCCTCGGAGTACAACCCCGAGCTGGGGCAGACCATCGCGCGCGGGCTGGGCGAGATGCACCTGGAGGTGCAGATCGAGCGGCTGAAGCGGAAGAACGGGGTGGAGGTGGTGATCAAGCAGCCCAAGATCCCCTACCGCGAGACCATCCGCGCCGGCGCCGAGGGGCACGGGCGGCACAAGAAGCAGACGGGCGGGCGCGGCCAGTTCGGCGACGCGCACGTGCGGCTGAAGCCGCTCCCGCGGGGCGAGGGCTACCGCTTCGTGGACGCCATCGTGGGTGGGGTCATCCCCGGCAAGTACGTCCCCGCCGTGGACAAGGGGATCCAGGAGGCGGCGCAGCGCGGCATCCTGGCCGGCTTCCCGGTGGTGGACTTCCAGGCCGAGTGCTACTTCGGCAGCTACCACTCGGTGGACAGCTCCGAGGCGGCGTTCAAGATGGCGGGGATCCTGGCCTTCCAGGCCGCGGCCGAGAAGGCGCAGCCGGCCATCCTAGAGCCGATCATGCGCGTGGACGTCTTCGTCCCCGACGAGTTCGTGGGCGACGTGATCGGCGACCTGAACCAGCGCCGCGGCCAGATCCTGGGGATGGAGCCCGCGGGGCGCACCCAGAAGGTGAGCGCGCTGGTGCCGCAGGCGGAGCTGTACAAGTACAGCACGGCGCTGCGCTCGCTGACGCAGGGGCGGGCCACGCACGCGCGCACCTTCGCCTCGTACGAGGAGGTGCCCACGCACGAGGTGCCGAAGGTGGTGGCGGCCGCCAGGAAGGACCGCGAGGAGCTGGCCGCGGCCCGGTAGAAATTCCGGAAGTTTCGCGATAGCCGCCCCCGCGGCCGCGCCGTCCCGGAGTGCGACACCCTGTCGCGTTTCGGGACGGCGTGTCGCATGGTGGTACGCCCGGCCCGCAACTCGCCAAGGTGCACGCCCCCCTCCGACGCCCTGCGCCTCGCCGTGCGACTGCGCCGAGCCGGCGAGGAGGGTCTTGCGCTCGGGCGTTGATGGTGGTAAAATGTTGACCAACAATTTGCGGCGGAGGGGTGTCCAGATGAAGAAGCAGCGTCCGGGGAAGGAGTGGATGGTGCGCGAGGCGGCCCTCGCGTGGGGCGCCGAGCCGCCGGGGGGCGAGTGGGTGTCCGCCGCCCTCTTCAAGACGCACTGCCTGCGGCTGATCGAGGAGGTGCGCCAGGGGCGCTCGCAGGTGGTGATCACCCGCTATGGCAAGCCCGTGGCCAAGCTCGTCCCGTTCGAGGAGGGTCCGCCGTCCCTGGTAGGTCACCTGGCCGGCGCCGTGGCCGCGTATGGGGACCTGGTGTCGCCCCTCGACGCCGAGTGGGAGGCGGGTGGCTAGGCTCCTCCCCCCGCTCGTGCTGGACACGCACGTCTGGATCTGGGTGATGGACGGTGCCAGGGGCGAGCTGGACGCGGACGTGCTCGAAGCCGTGGAGGAGGCCAGCAGCCGGGGTCGGGTGCTGGTCTCCGCCATTTCGGTATGGGAGGTGGCCATGCTCGCGGCCAAGGGCCGCGTCCGCTTCTCCATGCCGGTGGAGGAGTGGGTGCGCCGGGCGCTCGCAGCCCCCGGCGTGCGCCTGGCGGAGCTCTCGCCCGCGGTGGCCATCGACAGCGTCGGCCTCCCGGGCTACGAACATGGCGACCCGGCGGACCGCATGCTCATGGCGACCGCGCGCAGCCACGGGGCCATGCTGGTGACCTGCGACAGCCGCATCCTGGAGTACGCACACGGCGGCCACGTCGCCGCGCTCGACGCCCGCCCCTGAGCGCATCCCCGCGGCGATCCTACGGCTTGCGCGTCCCCGGGACCACCGCTCCGCCCTGGTGCAGCGTGACGCCCGCCGCGCGGCCGCTCTCGACGGTGAAGACCAGGCGGACCTCGTCGTCGAAGTCGGGGACGAACGCGTGCTCGCCCTGGTGGCGCAGCCGGAACGCGCCCTGGCCGGTGGCCTGCGACATCAGCCGCCCGTCCTGGACGAAGATGCGCAGGTCGAGCGTCCTCGGTCCCAACTGCAGGGTGTACGTGCCCTCGTAGCGCGCCATCTCCGCCGCCGTGAGCGGCAGGTCGCGCACCGCGGAGACGGCGTTGGCGGGCGGCGTGGTGCGGTCGCTCAGCCGGCGGCCGCCCCGCGTCGTCCCGGCCATGTTCACGGCCACCCCGGTCACGGCGCCGGAGCCGTCGTGCGTGAAGCTGACCCGCCAGGGCGTCCGCTTGAGGAAGAAGGTGGAGTCCGACTCCGCGTACATCCGGAAGCGCACGTTCCCCGGCGCCCGCAGCGTCAGCGTCCCGTCGTCCTCGAGCTTGACGAAGGCGGAGCGGCCGGGGGCGAGCTCGTACTCGCCGGCATAGCGCGCGAGCACCTCCCGCGCGACGCGCACCTCCGGGATGGCGGCGGGCGCCCCGCGCGCCAGGAAGTCCATCGCGATGTCGTCGTCGAAGTCGCCAGTGTTGGTCAGCATCACGAAGCCGATGCGCTTCTCCGGGTCGAAGGCGATCATGGTGTTGAAGCCGGCGGTGCCGCCGCCGTGCGAGAGGAGGGTCCTGCCCTGCACCGTCCCCACCGACCAGCCCAGCCCCATGGCGAAGGCGGGATAGCGGTGGTGCACCTGCTGCGCGACGCGCATGGCCCGCTCCAGCTCCGTGTCGGGCGGCCCGAGCTGGGCGCGCAGGTAGACCAGCATGTCCTCCAGGTTGGAGCGCAGCCCGCCCGCCCCCGCGCCCGCGTCGCTCAGGTCCCAGAACGGGACCACCTTCCCGGCCCCGTCGTGCCCCTTCGCGTGCCATTCGCCCACCTCGCCGTCGCGGGCGTAGCTGGTCAGCCGCATCCCCAGCGGCTCCAGGATGCGCTGCCGGATGAGCGTCTGGATGTTGGTCCCCGCCGCCCGGCCGAGCGCATGCCCCAGCAGCCCCATCCCGAGGTTCGAGTACTCGAACTCGGCCCCAATGTCCCGCCGCAGCTGGTGGTTGTCGAGGAACGCGTAGAGCTGCTCCAGCGAGTAGTCTGCGTACGGGTTGGTCGGGTCCGCGGGAGCGAAGTTGTCGGGGAGCCTGGGAAGCCCGGAGCGGTGGGTGGCCAGGTCCAGCAG
>DASUNK010000495.1:0-11453 GCA_036277195.1 Longimicrobiaceae bacterium
GCGCGGCGCGCCAGCACCCGGCCGATGCGCTCGCCCGCCTCGCGCAGCCGCTCCTCCGGCTCGATCAGGGCGAAGCGGACGTGCCCCTCGCCCTCGCGCCCGAAGCCCACCCCGGGCGAGACCACCACCCCCGCCTCGCGCAGGAGGTGGCGGGCGAAGCCCACCGAGCCCATCCCCACGTACTCCCCCGGGATCGGCGCCCACACGAACATGGTGGCGCGGGGCGGCGGCACCGGCCACCCGGCGCGGTGCAGGGCGTCCAGCAGGGCGTCGGCGCGGCGGCGGTAGGTCTCGCGCGTCTCCGCCACGCACTCCTGCCCCGCCCGCAGCGCGTGCGCCGCCGCGATCTGGATCGGCTGGAAGATGCCGTAGTCCAGGTAGCTCTTGATCTTGGTGAGCGCCTGCACCATCGCCTCGTTCCCCACGCAGAAGCCCACGCGCCACCCCGCCATGCAGTAGCTCTTGGACATGGAGAAGAACTCCACCGCGATCTCCCGCGCCCCCGGCACCTGCAGCACGCTGGGCGGCTCCTCGCCGTCGAAGGCGAAGTCCGCGTAGGCGAAGTCGTGCACCAGCAGGAGCCGGTTGCGGCGGCACACCTCCACCGCCCGCGCGAAGAAGTCCGGGTCCGCCGAGAGGGTGGTGGGGTTGTTGGGGAAGGAGAGCACCAGCGCCTTCGGCCGCGGCCAGGTGGACGCGCACGCCTCCTCCACCGCCGCCAGCAGGGCGTCGCCCGCCACCCGCCCGTCGTCGTCGCCCACCAGCGGGATGGCGTGCACCCGCCCCCCGGCGAAGACCACGGAGTAGGTGTGGATCGGGTACGCCGGCGAGGGGACGATCACCGTGTCGCCCTGGTCGAGGATGGCCAGCATCAGGTGGGCGATCCCCTCCTTGGCGCCGATGGTGACCACCACCTCGCGCTCCGGGTCGAGCGCCACCCCGTAGCGGTCGCGGTAGTGGTCGGCCATCGCCCCGCGCAGCCCCCAGATCCCCCGCGAGGCGCTGTAGCGGTGGTGGCGGCGATCGCCGGCGTAGGCCACCAGCTCGTCCACGATGTGGCTGGGGGTGCCCAGGTCGGGGTTCCCCATCCCCAGGTCGATGATGTCCTCGCCCGCCTCGATGCGCTCGCGCTTCTCGGCGTTCACCTGGGCGAACACGTAGGCGGGGAGGCCGGCGAGCCGGGGGAAGTCGGAGGGGGAGCGCGGGGGCCAGCCCGGCTCGGACGGCGGCGGCTGCGGGACGACGGGCATCGGCGATTCCGCTCGAGGGTGCGCCACGGGTCAGGGAACGGCCGACCGGGATGCAGGATTCCGGCCGGGTGCGGGCCGACGAAAAAGCCGCCCCGGCTGCGAGCCGGGGCGGCTTCTCCTTCTCTCTGCGCTGGCGTCAGTCCGCCGCGACCGCCGCGGCGCGGGGCTCCGCGGTCGCCTCCACACGGGGGAGCACCGAGACCTCCTTGCGCTTCTTGTCCTTGCGGCCGAACTGCACCACCCCGTCGATCAGGGCGAAGAGGGTGTCGTCGTTCCCCCGGCCCACGTTGGCGCCCGGGTGGAACTTGGTGCCGCGCTGGCGGACGAGGATGTTGCCGGCGAGCACCGGCTGCCCGCCGAACTTCTTCACGCCCAGCCGCTGGGCATTCGAGTCGCGGCCGTTCCGAGTGGAGCCGCCGCCCTTCTTGTGAGCCATGGAGTCCCTCCCGTTTTAGCCGAGGTTGATCTCGCTGACGCGCACCTCGGTGAACTTCTGCCGGTGACCCTGCTTCCGGCGGTAGTTCTTGCGCCGCTTGTGCTTGAAGATGACGATCTTCTCGCCCTTGCCGTGCCGGAGCACTTCGGCCGTGACGGCCGCGCCGGACACCGAGGGCGTTCCGACCTTGATGCTGTCGCCGTCCGCGCCCAGGAGCACGTCCTCGAACCGGAGGGTCTCGCCCGGCTCGACGTCCACGGACGGGATGCGAAGCGTCTTGCCCGGCTCGGCACGGTACTGCTTGCCGCCGGTGCGGATGATGGCGTACATGCTCGAGAGCTCGCGATTCGGATCGGTTTCCCTGAAAACCACAAGACGGGGAATATCGCACGAAACGGCGGGCGCGTCAACCCCCGCTCGCCCCCGAAATGCAGCCGCGGCGCGGTGTTGGGCGCCCCGCCTATCCCAGGTTGTACCTGGTGGTGACGTCGGTCTGCTGCGGCAGGGCGATCAGCCGGAAGTCGTCCTGCGCCACCAGCGGGTCGTCGCGCAGCGTCAGGCTCAGCCGCAGCGACTTCTCCAGCGCCTTCATCACCCCTTTCTCGCTCTCCATCACGTAGAGCGCCACCTCCGGGTGCACCCGCACCAGCAGCTGCCGCTCCTTCCCCTCGGCCGCGGCGCGCCGCAGCGCCCGGTCGATGCGGTGCACCACCGTCTCCGGGGTGAAGATGCGCCCCGTCCCCGCGCAGGTGGGGCACGCCTGGGTCTGCGTCATGTAGAGCGAGGGGCTCACCCGCTGGCGCGTCATCTCGATCAGCCCCAGCTCGCTCACCTGGAAGGCCTTGGTGCGCGCCCGGTCGCGCGCCAGGTGGGTGCGGAGCTCCTGCAGCACCTTGTCGCGGTTCTGCTTGCTCTCCATGTCGATGAAGTCGCAGACGATGATCCCGCCCACGTCGCGCAGCCGCAGCTGCCGCGCGATCTCGCGGGCGGCGTCCACGTTCGTCTTCAGGATCGTCTTCTCCGGGTCGCGCTTCCCCGTGTAGCGCCCGGTGTTGACGTCGATGGAGACCAGCGCCTCGGTGGGCTCCACGATGATGTACCCCCCCGAGGGGAGGTTCACCCGGCGCTGGAAGGCGTCGCGGATCTCGCTCTCGAGGTCGAAGGCGTCGAAGAGGGGGCGGGGCTCCTCCCAGAGGCGCACCCGCTCGATGAGCGAGGGGTCTACCTGCTCCAGGTAGGCCACCACCTCGTCGTAGACCTCGCGCTTGTCCACCGTCAGCGAGTCCACCTTCTGCGAGAAGAGGTCGCGGATGATCCCCGCCACCAGCTTGGCCTCGCGGTGGACGAGCGCCGGGGCGCGGGCGCGCCCCGCCTTCTTCTGGATCTGCTTCCAGGTGGAGGCGAGCGAGCGGAACTCGCGCTCGAAGGTCTCGCGGGTGAGCTCCTCGCCCACGGTGCGCACGATGACGCCGCCGCTCTTCTCGGGGAGGATCTCGCGGGCCAGGGCGCGCAGCCGGGCGCGCTCCTCGCGGTCCTCGATCTTGCGCGACACCCCCACGTGGCCGGAGCCGGGCATGTACACCAGGAAGCGCCCGGGGAGGGAGAGGTGCGCCGTCACCCGTGGGCCCTTGGTGCCGATCGGCTCCTTGGAGACCTGCACCAGCAGGTCCTGCCCCTTCTTGACGATGTCCTGGATCGGGGGATACCCCGAGCGCCGGCCGCGCGCGCCGGCGACGGCCGTCCCGTTGCCGTTGCCCGCCTCCTCGTCGGCGCCCGCGGGGTCGTCGGCGTCGTCCTCCTCGCCGTCCTCGGCGACCACGTCCGAGACGTGCAGGAAGGCCGCCTTCTCGGTGCCGATGTCCACGAAGGCGGCCTGGATTCCGGGGAGGACGGCCTCCACCCTCCCCTTGTAGACGTCGCCCACCATGCGGGTGGCGTCGGGGCGGTCGACCATCAGCTCGACCAGCACCCCGTCCTCCAGCATGGCCACGCGCGTCTCGCGGCCCGTGGTATTCATCAGGATCTCGCGCTTCATGCGCCGGGACCCCGGGTCTCAACGGGCCGCGCGCGGGAGGCGCGGGCGCGCCCCCCGGTGCTCTCTGTCATCCCCATCCGTCCGTTCAGTTGCTGAGATCGCGCAGGAGGTGCCGGGCGATGACCAGGCGCTGGATCTCGCTGGTGCCCTCCCCGATCTCGCAGATCTTGGCGTCGCGCATCATGCGCTCCACCGGGTATTCCTTGGTGTAGCCGTAGCCGCCGTGGACCTGCACCGCCCGGGTGGTGACGCGCATGGCCACCTCCGAGGCGAACAGCTTCGCCATCGACGCCTCCCGCGTGAACGGCCGCCCCTGCTCCCGCAGCCAGGCCGCGTGGTAGACCAGGTGCTTCGCGGCCTCGATCTCGGTGGCCATGTCGGCCAGCATGAACTGGATCCCCTGGAAGTCGCTGATCGGCTGGCCGAACTGCCGCCGCTCGGCGGCGTACCGCAGCGCCTGCTCCAGCGCCCCCTCGGCCAGGCCGAGCGAGAGCGCGGCGATGCCGATGCGCCCCGAGTCCAGCGTCTTGAGGAAGTTGACGAAGCCCATCCCGGGCTCGCCCAGCACGTTCTCGTCGGGGACGAAGGCGTCCTCGAACACCAGCTCGCGGGTGTCCGAGGCGCGCCACCCCATCTTGTCCTCCTTCTTCCCCGCCCGCACCCCGGGGGTGAAGGGGAGGTCCTCCGCGTGGCCGATCCCCAGCTCGCGGGCCCGCTCCAGGTCGGTGGTGGGCTTGGCGACGATGAAGGAGGTGATGCCGTGGTGCCCCTGCGCACGGTCGGTGACGGCGGTGGCCACGAACACCTCGCCCACCCCGGCGTGGGTGATGAAGATCTTGCTCCCGTTGAGCACCCAGCCGCCGTCGGCCTTCACCGCGGTGGTCTGCGTCCCCGCCGCGTCGGAGCCGGCGCCCGGCTCGGTGAGCCCGAAGCCGGCCAGCACCTGCCCCGCGGCCAGGAGGGGGACGTAGCGCTCCTTCTGCTCCGGCGAGCCGAAGTTGACGATCGGCGAGGTGCCCAGGGTGGTGTGCGCCGACACGGTGATGGCGTGCGAGGCGTCCACCCTGGCCAGCTCGTGGATGACGATCAGGTAGGCGATGCCGTCCATCCCGGCGCCGCCCAGCTCCTCGGGCCAGGGGATGCCGAAGAGCCCCAGCTCGCCCATCTTGCGGACGTTCTCCCAGGGGAACTCGCCCGTCTGGTCCAGCTCCGCGGCCACGGGCGCGATCTCGTTGCGGGCGAAATCGCGCACCAGCTCGCGGATCAGGTGGTGGTTCTCGTCGAAGTACCGGTCCATCGGGCAGACGCTTCCGGGGAGCTCGCAAACCGCGGAAAATCTACCGTGGCAGGAGTGATGCCGAAAGAGCGCCGCTCACCCCTCGCGGAGCACCTCCAGGAAAGCCGCGCCGTACTTCTCCGCCTTGGCCGGGCCCACGCCGGGGACGCGCAGCAGCTCCGGCTCGGTGGTGGGGCGCTCCCGCGCCAGCTCCACCAGGGTGCGGTCGTTGAACACGCAGAACGCCGGGAGCTCCGCCTCCTTCGCCAGTGCGGTGCGCAGGGCGCGCAGCCGCTGGTAGAGCCGCGCCTGCTCCGGGGTGGGCGGCGGCGCCACAGCGGAGCGCTTCCCCCGCGCCTCCGGGACCACCTCGAGCTCGCCTTCCAGCGGAGGCTCGCCCGCGTGCTGGCGCAGCAGGTCCAGCAGGGGGCGGCCCCAGCGCTCCAGGGTGCGGCGACCCACCCCGGGCACCCGCAGCGCCTCCTCGGCGGTGGTGGGGCGGCGCTCCGCCAGCGCCCGCAGCGCCGCGTCGGTGAGCACGGTGAAGGCGGGGACGTCGTGCTTCGCGGCCAGCGCGCGGCGCAGCTCGCGCAGGCGGCGGTAGAGCGCCTCGTCGGGGGCGCCCCCGTCCTCCCTCCCCGCCCTCCCCTCCCGCCGGCGCGGGGCGGGCTCGCCCCCGGCGGAGAAGCGCGAGCGGGGCTTGGCGCCCTCGTTGATCCCCAGGCAGTTGTCGCACGCCCCGCAGGCGGTCATGGCCGCCGGGTCGCCGAAGTAGCGGAGGACGAAGCCGCGGCGGCACTGCTCGGTGTAGGCGTAGCGCTGCATCTGCTGCAGCTTGGCCAGCTCGCGCCGCTTGCGCTCCTCCACCCCCCGCCAGTCCACCGCCAGCCGGGGGAGCGGGGTGGCGCGGTCGAGCACCCACACCCCCTCGCCGCTGGAGGGCTGCCACTCCACGAAGCCCTCCCGCTGCAGCGCGTCGAGCAGCGCCGCGGCGGCGGGACGGCCGCCCGCCGCGCGGGCCAGGCGCCCCCACTCCAGCTCGGCGCCGCGGTACACCGCCTCGCCCCCGCCCAGCTTCCAGAGCGCGCGCAGGAAGGCCAGCTCCTCCGGGCGCGACCCCAGCTCCGCCGAGATGCGCCCCGGCGCCGCCAGCAGCCGCAGCCGCACCGCGGGCCCCATCCCCCGCGGCGACTGGCGCACCAGCCCGTGCTGCTCCAGCACCCGCACCGCGGAGGCCGCCTGCCGCTCGCCCTTGACGTGCGCCAGCGTGTCCGCCAGGTCGCGCGGGGAGAGGGAGCAGACCCCCGCGGCGTCGGCGCCGCGCCGCAGCCCCTGCAGCACCTCCTCCACCGCGGCGCGCGGGGGGTGGCTCTGCTCGATGAAGAACTCCTGGGTGAAGCGGTCCTGGTAGGCGTGCAGGAGCACGCAGTCGGCGGGCTCGCCGTCGCGCCCGGCGCGGCCGGCCTCCTGGTAGTACGCCTCCAGGTTGCCGGGGAGGTGGTAGTGCACCACGATGCGCACGTCGCGCTTGTCGATCCCCATGCCGAAGGCGTTGGTCGCCACCACCACCCGCGTCTCGCCGCTCATGAAGCGCTCCTGGACGCGCTTGCGGTCGCGGTCCGGGAGCCCGGCGTGGTAGCCCACGGTGGGGACGCCCAGGGCGCCCAGGTGGGCGGTGAGGTCGTCCACGGTGCGGCGGGTGGCGGCGTAGACGATGGCGGAGCCGTCGCGCCCGCGCAGGAGCTTCCCCAGCAGCCGGTCCTTCTCCGAGTCGTTCTTCGCCTGGAGGACGTACCACACCAGGTTGCGCCGGTCGAAGCCGGTCACCAGCACCGCCGCGTCGCGCAGGCCGAGCTGGCGCACGATGTCGCGGCGCACCTCCTCGGTGGCGGTGGCGGTGAGGGCGGCGATCGGGGGGCGGCCGAGCCGCTCGCGCACCTCGCCCAGGCGCAGGTAGCTGGGGCGGAAGTCGTGCCCCCACTCGGAGACGCAGTGCGCCTCGTCCACCGCCAGGAGCGAGACGGAGAGCTGGGCCAGCCGCCGCTGGAAGCTCTCCGAGTCGAAGCGCTCGGGGGCCACGTACACCAGCTTGAAGGCGCCGCGCGCGGCGGCGTCGAGCCGGGCGCTCATCTCGCCGGCGGAGAGGGAGGAGTTGACGAAGGTGGCGGGGAGCCCCACGGCCTGCAGGGCGTCCACCTGGTCCTTCATCAGCGAGATGAGGGGGGAGACCACCAGCGTGGTGCCCGGGAGGAGGAGGGCGGGCACCTGGTAGCAGAGGCTCTTGCCGCCGCCGGTGGGCATGATGGTGAGCGAGTCGCCCCCGGCCAGCACGTTCCCCACCGCGCGGTCCTGCCCCGGGCGGAAGTCCGGGTACCCCCAGTGGCGGCGCAGCGCCTCGCGGGCGGCGTCGAGGGTGGGCGCGGCGGGGGAGGCGAGCGACATCTCGCAGGGGCTCGGGGAAACGCGTGGCGCGGGCGGCGGCGTCCGGTACGTTGTGCGCTTTCCCTCCGCCGCGCAAGGGGCCTCCCGGAACGGAGCGGCCTCCGGCCCGGGGCGGCGTCCAGATTTGCCAGGGTGGGACACGGCTGCCCCACCCGGCGCCGCGGGACACTCGCTGCTACCCCTCCCGCGGGCACCATTAGGACCCCGCAGACCCCCCTTCCACGCCTCCGGAACCGGGCGCCGGCGGTGCCCGCCGGGGGTCCAGGAATGACCGCGCGGTGGCGGCGGGCGCCACCTTCGCCCCGGAACATCGCCCCGCGCACCCCGGGTGCGACCCCGGGCGGTAGCAGCCGGGTGTAAACAGATGATTAGATCGTCCGCAAGCGTTTGTAGCAGAACCGCGAGGCTGTTGCGCCGAAAAGGCTTTGCTGTTATCATCCAGCGGCGCAGATTCTCGTGACGGTGCGGGGATTCCCACCCCGAGTACGTCCGAGGTCCGGACTGCGCCTCAACCGCACAACCGGGATTGGTCCGTTCCCCTGCGCTCTGTGCGCGCGGCGAGCGGTGCTGTCACCATTCGATCCAGCCAGCCTGGCGGCGCGGGCGCCATTCGCCCCTGCCGCGTGTTCCCCCCTCCTCTTCTGGAGAACCACCATGGCGCAAGGAGTACGCGAGG
This sequence comes from Longimicrobiaceae bacterium, assembly GCA_036277195.1. Lineage (GTDB taxonomy): Bacteria > Gemmatimonadota > Gemmatimonadetes > Longimicrobiales > Longimicrobiaceae > Longimicrobium. Next base: position 8,116 of record DASUNK010000495.1, read on the forward strand.
TCCCCGCGAACCACGGCTCCCCGCAGCGCAAGCCGTGGGTGGCCCCCCGGGTGACCGATCTGCCTCGCCTGACCGAGCTGACGCTGGCCACCGGCAGCAGCATCCCGTGCGGCGGCGGCACCGGCGGCGGCGGCAGCGTGGTCTGCCCCTGACGCACGCAACCGGCTGATCCATCCGAAGTCTGCGCCCCCATGCTCCTCGGCTTCGCCGTCACCGAGCACTGCAACCTGAGGTGCCCGCACTGCATTCGTGACGACGTCACGACGGTGCGCAACCTGGACGCGGACCTGCTCCTCTCCACCGTGGACCAGGCGCAGGTGCTCTTCGACGGCGACGTGGCCGTGACCATGACCGGGGGCGAGCCCACCCTCCACCCGGAATGGGAGCGGATCATCGCCGGCCTCCACCGGCGCGGCGTTCCCTACCGCTTCGTCACCAACGGCTGGCACATGCGGCGGCTCATCCCGTCGCTGGAGCGGCATCCGCCCGCCTACGTGCGCGTCTCCCTCTCGGGGGGCGACGAGGCGGTGCACGACGCCGAGCGCGGGCGCGGCAGCTTCCGCCGCGTGCTCCTGGCGGTGGCGCTGCTCACCAGCCGGCAGATCCCGGCCACCCTGGGGTTCGTGGTGGACCGGCGCGACCGGCACCAGCTCCGCCAGGCGGCGGACCTGGCCGAGTCGCTGGGGTGCGTCAGCATCCACTTCACCCTGGCGCAGCCGGTGGGCGCCAGCGCCGGGCGCGACAGCGACCTCTCCCCCGCGGAGTGGTACGCGGCGCGCGACGAGATCCTCGCGCTCTGGCGCGAGGGGGGGCGGAAGACGGCCGTCTTCCTGGACTACGGCGCCCCCGCCATCGGGGAGGAGCCCCTCTGCGACACCTTCGGCCTCAAGCGCGTCTACGTGGACGCGCGGGGCCGCCTCTCGCTCTGCTGCCAGCTCTCCGAGTACGGCTTCAACGAGGCCGACGTGGTGGCGGACCTGAACCGGATCTCCTTCCTGGAGGCGTGGCCGGCGTACGTGGCCCGCCTCGACCAGCACCGGCAGGACAGCCGCCCCCGCGGGGACGGCGATCCCTTCGACCCCTTCCCCTGTATCCGCTGCGCGCGCAGCCTGGGCAAGATGCAGTGGATCCGGAAGTACCCGCAGAGCCCCTGGCACGGGGCGGCCGAGCCGTACGTGCCGGAGGCCCCCGGGAGACTCGTCGCGCTCTCGTACAGGGGACGGAGCGCACAACCCGCTTGACCGAGGTTCTCCTTATGCGACTGCTGAAGCGTTCGTACGGACGCCCGGCTGCCCTGGTCGGTCTCGCGCTGCTCGCAGCGGCGTGCACGGACCGCGGCGGCACCCCGGTGGGCCCCAGGGGCCCGGGGCCCGGCGGCCCGACGACCGGCAAGCCCGTCACCTTCCAGGCGGTGGAGTGCTTCGGCCGCATCGCCGAGAAGACGGTGACCTGCGAGCCGGCCACGCCGGAGGGAGGGGCCGCCGCGGACCTGATCGTGGGCAACCAGAACACCTACGTGAAGGTCTCCACCAGCAACGTCAACTACGACGCGGGGCTGGGCCGGCTGACCTTCGATGCGACGGTGCGCAACCTGATCCCGCAGGCGCTGGGGACCACCGACGGCAGCACCCTCGACCCCACCGGGGTGCGGGTGTTCTTCCACTCGGGGCCCTCGGTGACGGGCGGCACGGGGACGATCACCGTGGTGCCGGACGGGACGGCGACCTTCACCGCCCCGGGGCAGCCGTACTACCAGTACAACGAGGTGCTGAGCCAGTACGAGCTCTCGCCGGCGAAGCAGTGGCGGCTCGACATGCCGTCCACGGTGACCAACTTCACCTTCACCCTCTACGTCTCCGCCCCGGTGCAGTTCCCGAACGGGTGGATCGAAGTGCAGCCGGCGGTGCACAGCATGCCGGCGCTGGACGACCGGCAGCTCAGCGCCACCGTGCGCACGGCGGTGGGGAACATCGACCCGGCGGCGGTGACCTGGGGGTCGAGCGACAACAGCATCGCGACGGTGTCGGGCACCGGGCTGGCGGAGGGGGTGCTCGCGGGGACGGCCACCCTCACGGCCAGCTCCACGCTGGGGCGCACGGGGGCCAACACCATGAACATCACCGGCATCCAGCGCAGCTGGACCGGGGCGTCGGACACCAACTGGGACAACGGGGCCAACTGGAACCCGGTGGGCATCGTCCCCCATCCCACGGCCGACACGGCGGTGGTGCCGGGCGACCTGACCAACTACCCGCTCTTCACCGCCAACGAGGGGATCGGCGGGGTGATCATGCAGGACGGCGCCTCGGTGGAGCCGTTCATCAACATCGGCTCGTTCGACTTCACGCTCGCCTCCTCGATCGACCACGGTCCGACCGGCCTCATCACCGGCACGGGGCGGATGATCTTCACCGGGTCGGGGAAGACGATCGACGGCGGGCTGACGAACGTGGACTACCGCAACGCGCGCTTCACGAACTCCTACACCATCAACACGAACCTCAACGTCACCGGCGGGAGGATCGTGGTGCAGGGCGGCAGGCTGCGCAACACTTCGCACCGGATCCGGGTGAGGCCGAACTAGCGGCAGGCGCCGCGCGGCTCCCGTTTCAAAGACGATCCAACCTGGAGACGACGACATGAAGATTCGCAGCCGTATCCCTGCCGCAGCCCTGGCCCTGGCGGCGCTCTGCTCCGCCGCGCCGGCGGCCGCGCAGTCCGACATCCTCCTCCAGCTCCGCTCCGGGAGCCCGGCGGGCGACCGCTTCCGCGTGGACAGCGCGGGCGGCGTGATCGCGCTGGGGCAGATCGGCATCGGGATCATTCCGGCCTCGGGGGCGGGGTGGCGCATGATGTGGCACCCGCAGAAGGTGGCGTTCCGCGCCGGCTACGCCGACGCGGGCGGCCAGTTCGACGAGAGCAACATCGGCTACTACTCCTGGGCCGGCGGGGCGCTGAGCACCGCGGCGGGGATCTACTCCTTCGCCATGGGGAACCAGAACACCGTCGAGGCCTCGGCGCAGTGCGGGATGGCGCTGGGGAGCGGGAACAAGGTGTGGGGCTCGGGCGGCAACATCGGCACCTGCGGCCTGGCCTTCGGCCTGAACAACGACGTGCTCGACCACGCGGGCGTGGCCATCGGCCAGAACAACTGGAGCGACGGCGACGCGGCGGTGGCGATCGGCTACACCACCACGGCCGACGCCGACTACTCCATGGCCTTCGGCTACCGCGCCTCGACCAACGGCCACACCGGCGCCAAGGTCTTCGGCGACGCCTCCACCACCGACTCGATCGAGGCGGTGGCGAACAACGAGTTCGCGGTGCGCGCGGCGGGC
>DASUNK010000496.1:0-6479 GCA_036277195.1 Longimicrobiaceae bacterium
ACCGACGCGCGCGCCGCGGCCGCGCCCGCCGACGCCGCCCCGGCCGCTCCCGCCGCGCCGCCCGCCTCCACGCTGGTGGAGGTGAAGTCGCCGATGGTGGGCACCTTCTACCGCTCGCCCGCCCCCGAGGCCCCGCCGTACGTGGAGGTGGGCTCGCGCGTGGTGCGGGGGCAGACGCTGTGCATCCTGGAAGCGATGAAGCTCATGAACGAGCTCCCCGCCGAGCTCGCGGGCGTGGTCCGCGAGGTCTGCGTGGAGAACGGCGAGCCCGTGGAGTACGGGCAGGTCCTCTTCCGCGTCGAGCCCTCCGAGTGAGCACGCAGCAGTCGGATGCCACGGTGGCCGGTCCGGCGGCCCGCACGGGCGGCGCGCGCGAGTTCGTGCTGCGCGAGGCGCTGGAGGAGCTGGTGCGCCGCGGCGGCTCGGACCTGCACCTCAAGGTGGGGCGCGCCCCCATGCTGCGCGTGGACGGCGACCTGGTGGAGACCTCGCTCCCCACCCTCCGCCCCGAGGACCTGAAGCGCTGCGCCGAGCAGACGCTCAACCCCCGCCAGCGCGAGGAGTTCGCCGAGCGCAAGGAGATCGACTTCGCCATCGGCGTGCAGGGGCTGGGGCGCTTCCGCACCAACATCTTCCACCAGCGCGGCACCCTGGGGATGGCCTTCCGCGCCATCCCGGTGGAGGTGCCCTCGCTCGACAACCTCGAGCTCCCCGGCGTGCTGGAGAAGATCGCCATGCTCCCCCGCGGGCTGGTGCTGGTGACGGGGGTGACGGGGAGCGGGAAGAGCACCACCCTGGCCGCCATCGTCCGCTTCATGAACGAGCGGCGCTCGGTGAACATCGTCACCATCGAGGACCCGATCGAGTTCCTGCACCGCGACATCAAGGCGATCGTCAGCCAGCGCGAGGTGGGGAGCGACACGCACTCCTTCCACGACGCGCTCCGCCACGTGCTGCGGCAGGACCCGGACGTCATCATGCTCGGCGAGATCCGCGACCGCCCCTCGATGGAGACGGCGCTGAAGGCGGCCGACACCGGGCACCTGGTGCTCTCCACCCTGCACACCACCGACGCCACCCAGACCATCGGCCGCATCATCTCCTTCTTCCCGCCGCACCAGCACCAGGAGATCCGCCAGGTGCTCGCGCAGGCGCTCAAGGCCATCGTGAGCCTGCGCCTGATCCCGCGCGACGACCGCCCGGGGCGCGTCCCCGCGGCCGAGGTGCTGGTGAACACCTCCACCATCTCGGACCTCATCCGCAAGGGCGACGAGTCGCAGAGCATCCCCGACCTCATCTCCGAGGGGAAGGTGCAGTACGGGATGCAGACCTTCGACCAGAGCCTGCTGGACCTCCACCAGAAGGGCTGGATCAGCTACGAGTGGGCCATGCACTACGCCTCGAACCCGTCGGAGTTCGCGCTCCGCGTCTCGGGGGTGCAGCCGGGCGAGCAGGACACCTGGGCCGGCCCGCCGCTCGCCGCTCCGGAAGACTGAGCCGGTCCCGTGTTCCGCAAAGTCCTGATCGCCAACCGCGGCGAGATCGCCCTGCGGGTCATCCGCGCCTGCAAGGAGCTGGGCATCCGCACCGTGGCCGTGTACTCCACCGCCGACCGCGAGAGCCTGCACGTGCGCTTCGCCGACGAGGACGTGTGCATCGGCCCGCCCGCGGCGCGCGAGAGCTATCTGAACATCCCCCGCATCGTGGCCGCGGCCGAGGTGACCGGGGCCGACGCCATCCACCCCGGCTACGGCTTCCTGGCCGAGAACGCCGAGTTCAGCGAGATCTGCGAGCGGAGCGAGCTGACCTTCATCGGCCCCACCCCGCGGCAGATCCGGCTGATGGGCGACAAGGCCGAGGCGCGCCGCACCATGCGCGAGGTGGGGGTGCCGATCGTCCCCGGCACCGACGCGGTGGCGGACCCGGAGGAGGCGCTGGCCGCGGCCCGGGAGATCGGCTTCCCCGTGCTGGTGAAGGCGGCCGCCGGCGGGGGCGGGAAGGGGATGCGGGTGGCCGCCGAGGAGGGCGAGTTCCTCCGCCAGTTCTCGCTGGCGCGCCACGAGGCGGGCGCCGCCTTCGGCGACGACTCGGTGTACGTGGAGAAGTACCTGGCCCGGCCGCGCCACATCGAGTTCCAGGTGCTGGGCGACCAGCACGGCCGGGTGATCCACCTGGGCGAGCGCGACTGCTCGATCCAGCGCCGCCACCAGAAGCTGATCGAGGAGGCGCCCTCGCCCGCGCTGGACGAGGCGCTGCGCGCCGAGATGGGCGAAGCGGCGGTGCGCGGGGCGAAGGCGATCGACTACGTGGGGGCGGGGACGGTCGAGATGCTGCTGAACGACGACGGGTCGTTCTTCTTCATGGAGATGAACACCCGCATCCAGGTGGAGCACCCGGTGACGGAGATGTGCACCGGGTTCGACCTGGTGAAGGAGCAGATCCGCGCGGCCGCGGGGCTCCCGCTCTCCATCCCGGAGCGCGAGATCCACCTGCGGGGGCACGCCATCGAGTGCCGCATCAACGCCGAGGACGCGGAGCGCAACTTCGCCCCCTCGCCGGGGACGATCACCACCTTCCACCTCCCGGGCGGCCCCGGGGTGCGGGTGGACACGCACTGCTACACCGGCTACCGGGTGCCGCCGTACTACGACTCGCTCCTGGCCAAGCTGATCGTGCACGCCTCCACCCGCGAGGAGGCGATCGCGCGGATGCGGCACTCGCTGGCCTCGTTCGTGGTGGAGGGGGTGCACACCACCATCCCCTTCCTGCGCGGGGTGATGGACCACCCGGACTTCGTGGCCGGCGACTTCGACACCAAGTTCCTCGAGCGGATGATGGCCGAGCGGTCCCCCGGGTGAGGCGGCGATGAGGCTGGACGTTTTCCTGACCCCCTACGAGACGGCCGCCGCCGACATCGCCGACCGCACGGTGGTGGTGATCGACGTGCTCCGCGCCTCCAGCACCATCGTGGAGGCGCTGGCCTCGGGCGCGAAGGCGCTCTACCCGGTGGCCGAGATCGAGGAGGCGCTGCGCCTGGCGAACACCCTGGGGCGCGAGGAGGTGCTCCTCTGCGGCGAGCGGCGCTGCCTCCCGATCGAGGGGTTCGACCTGGGGAACTCCCCCGCGGACTTCACCCCGGAGCGGGTGGGGGGGAAGACGCTGGTGATGAGCACCACCAACGGCACCGTGGCCATGACGGCGAGCACGGGGGCCAGCCGGGTGCTGATCGGGTCGTGGCTGAACCTCTCGGCGGTGGTGGCGGAGCTGGTGCGCAGCACCACCGAGCCGGTGATCCTCTGCAGCGGGCGCGAGCGCCACTTCGGGCTGGAGGACGCGGTGTGCGCCGGGCTGCTGGTGCGCGGGGTGATGGAGGCGCTCCCCGAGATCCACTGGGAGCCGAACGACGGGGCGCGCGCGGCGGTGGCGCTGGCCGAGACCTTCGCCGACCCGGAGGAGCTCTTCCGCGTCTGCGCGGCGGGGCAGGCCATCGTGGCGGCGGGGCTGGCGGACGACCTGGCCTTCTGCGCGCAGACGGACCGGCACGAGGTGGTGCCCGTGCTGCAGGACCGGCAGATCACCGCCTCGGAGAGCTGAGCCCGGAGGTCCCCCGCACGCCACGCCCTTCCGCACCTCCCACGCAGGACCCGGCGAGATGCTGTTCTCCCTCGACGATCGGCAGCGGCGCGAGCTCTGGGGGCTGGCCCTCCTGGCGCTCGCGATCGTGCTGGCCCTGAGCCTGGGCAACCTGGCCGGGGTGCTGGGCGCCCACCTCCGCCAGGCGGTGTGGGGCGTCTTGGGCGTGGGCGCGGTGGCCCTCCCCGTCGTCGCCGCGCTCGGGGGGCTGGCCGCCTTCGACAAGCTGAGCGAGGGGCAGGCGCTGCGCTGGGCGCTGCTGGTGGCCGGCGTGGCCGTGCTCGTCCCCGCCACCTTCGCCGTCCTCTCGCACTCCCCCGAGGGGGTGCCCGCCACCACCGGCTGGCTCGGCGCCGCCCTCGGCGGGGCGCTGGAGACGGGGATGGGGGCGGTGGGGGCGCTGGTGCTGGTGGTCTTCCTCTTCGCCGCGCTCTGCGTGGCCACCGTGGGGTGGAACCCGCTGCGCACCGCGCTGGCCGGGGGCCGCCGGGCGGTGGGCGGGGCGCGCACCCTGGCCGCGGCCGTCCCCCTCCCCAACGTGCACTTCCGCCGCCCCGCCCCCGCCGCGGACGCGGAGGAGGAGGACGACTTCCTCCCCCCCACCGACGCGGAGCTGGCGGCGGCGCTCACCGGGGTCGACCCGGACGCCACCGTGCTGGAGCCGCCGCTCCCGCGGCGCGGCCGCCCCGCGCGCGGGCGCGCCGGCGTGGCCGAGCAGGTGGAGCTCCTCCCCCCCGACAGCGGCGACCCCGCGGCCGACGCGGTGCCTCCCTCCACCCTGCTGGCCCCGCCGCCCCCGCGCGACGAGGCGCGCGGCCGCGCCGAGCTGGACAAGCTGGGGCAGGTGCTCATCGACAAGCTGGCCACCTTCAAGATCGACGGCGAGATCGTGGGGATGACGGTGGGCCCCGTGGTCACCCAGTTCGAGATCGCCCCCGCGCCGGGGGTGAAGGTGGCCCGCATCGCCAACCTGGAGGCGGACCTGGCGCTGGCGCTGCGCGCCCCCTCGGTGCGCATCGTGGCCCCCATCCCCGGCAAGGGCGCGGTGGGCGTCGAGGTGCCCAACCCGCAGCCGGAGATGGTCTACTTCCGCGAGGTGCTGGAGGCGAAGGAGTACCGCCAGAGCCGCGCGCAGCTCCCGCTGGCGCTGGGGAAGGACCTGGGCGGCGCCCCCTACGTGGTGGACCTGGCGCGCATGCCCCACCTGCTGATCGCCGGGGCCACGGGGTCGGGGAAGTCGGTCTGCATCAACACCATCATCACCTCGCTGGTCTACCGCCACACGCCGCGGAGCCTGCGCTTCCTGATGGTGGACCCGAAGATGGTGGAGCTCAGCATGTACAACGACCTCCCCCACCTTCGCCACCCGGTGGTGACCGACAACAACGACGCGGCCGCCGTGCTCAAGTGGGCGGTGCTGGAGATGGAGCGGCGCTACGAGCTCCTCTCGGTGAACGGCGTGCGCAACCTGAACGACTTCAACCGCCGGGTGGAGAGCGGCCCGCCCTGCCGCTCGCCCGAGCCGGTGGGCGAGGAGGGCGACCCCGACCGCTGGCTCTACCGCGGCGGCGAGCTGCCGTACATCGTGGTCATCATCGACGAGCTGGCGGACCTGATGATGACCGTGCAGGGCGACGTGGAGAAGCCGCTGGCGCTGCTGGCGCAGAAGGCCCGCGCCATCGGCATCCACCTGATCCTGGCCACGCAGCGCCCCTCGGTGAACGTCATCACCGGGCTGATCAAGGCCAACTTCCCCAGCCGCATCGCCTTCCGGGTGTCGTCGAAGGTGGACTCGCGCACCATCCTCGACCAGAACGGCGCGGACGCGCTGCTGGGGAACGGCGACCTGCTGCTGATGCCGCCGGGGGCGGGCGACCCGATCCGGGTGCAGGGGGCGTACCTCTCCACGGAGGAGACGGAGCGGCTAATGGACTGGTTCCGCGAGCAGGCGCGGCTGCGGCGCGAGGCGCTGGCGGCGCAGGGGGTGGGGGTGGAGCCGAGCCCGGAGGAGAACATCCTGGACGCGGTGCGCGCGGCCGAGGACACGGGCGAGCTGGAGCCGGACGAGGAGGCGGGGGAGCGCGACAAGCTCTTCCGCGACGCGGCGGAGATCTGCATCCAGCACCAGGGCGGGAGCACCTCGCTGCTGCAGCGGCGGCTGCGGATCGGCTACGGGCGGGCGGCGCGCATCGTGGACCAGCTGCACCTGGCGGGGGTGCTGGGGCCGCCGGACGGCTCGAAGCCCCGCGACGTGCTGGTGGACTTCGCGGACCTGGAGCGCATCTGCGGGCCGAGGTAAGGCGGGATCAGGCGACGCGGGCGAAGGGGTCCGCGTACACCGTGTACGCCAGCCAGGTGGGATCGCCCTCCGCGCGCACGGCCTGCCGGGCCCGCAGCGCCGCCGCGCCGAAGGGCTCGCCCGCCAGCAGCCGGTCGTAGAGGGCGGTGGAGAAGGCGCCGGCGGCAGCGTCGAACACCGACCAGTACGCCCCCACGAACGCCGCGGCGCCGGCGCCCACGAAGCGCCGGGCGAATCCCCCCACGTCCACCAGCGACCGCCCGCCGCGCCCCACCTGGCAGGCGTTGAGGAACACCAGCGGCGCGGCCTTCCCCAGGTTGCGCAGGCGGCCACTGAGTGCCTCGGGGCTCAGGCTCCCGCCGTTCTCCAGCAGGAGGGCGGAGCGGTCGGGGTTGGCGTCGCGGAAGGCGCCGTGGCCGCTGAAGTGCACGCCGTCGTAGGTGCCGCCGGCCAGCGCCTGCTGCACCTCCAGCGCGGTGGCGGGCACCCGGGTCACGGCCACGCCGCGGGCCGCCAGCCCGGCGAAGTACGCGCGCTCGGCGGCCAC
>DASUNK010000497.1:0-2610 GCA_036277195.1 Longimicrobiaceae bacterium
TTCACGGCCCTCCTCGACTCCTGCAACCCCCAGTTGATCCTGCTCACGACCTGTGATTCTATCCCGCTCGCTTCAGAACTGGCGCGTTCGACCAACGTGATCACCGCCTCGCGGCCCACCGAGCTCCACCAGACGCTGAAATGGGAGAAATCGTTTTATCATGAGCTGAAGACAGGGAAGAGCCTGCTGCAAGCGTTCCAGCGTTCCAAGGCGATGACGCGGGGACCACTGGCTCTTTTCCTGAAGAACGACGTGCGGTTCGTAGAAAGCAAGTGATCTTCCTCGCACAGGTGGGCGGATAAGCCCCAGCCAGGTGTCCCTCGTGTGCCGCAGTGCCAGCGGGCGCGGACGAGGTGCTCTATCCAACTACAAGCAAAATAAAGAGATCCGCGCGCCGCCGGGAACGCGCGGACTGGCCTGTATCATGCGATTAGGTGCGAGCGAGGCCGCCGCATCTCGCATCCCCCGTACGCGGCCTGCCCCGTCCTTCCTCCCCCCGGCCTGCCGCTCCCGCCCCGCCCGCCGGTGACCATGGAAGGACCTTCCCCGGAAAAGGAGGAAGGCGTGACCCGCATCCATCCCCACATCCGTTCTGCGGCGACTGCCCTGCTGATTCTCCTGGGCGGTTGTTATCACTACCGCATCACCGCGCCCCAGCCCAACCCCGAGACGGAGCCCCGGCGCACGGTGGTCCACAACTTCGCCTGGGGACTGCTGAGCAACCCGCCGGCCTACCGCGCGGCCAACTGCGACAACGCCAACGCGCTCGACCAGGTGCGCGTGAACAACAACCTGGGCTTCACCCTCGTCACCGTGCTGTCGCTGGGCCTCTGGGCGCCGGTGGAGCTGGAATGGCGCTGCGCCAAGCGCCAGCAGCAGACCGGCGACCTCGGGCTGAGCCCCGCCCCCGCGACGGAGGGCACCCGATGAGCACCGTCCTCGACTTCGAGCAGCTCCGCGCCACCGGGCAGCGCTCGCTGGTGACCAAGCACCAGACGTACACGCTCCGGCTGCGGGAGCTCTTCGACCTGCGCAACCCGCGCACGGGCGACCTCCTCCAGCAGTACAACGCCACCACCGCCGTCATCCGGCAGCTCATCGGCCGGGCGGTGGCCGAGCGGGTGCGGATGCGCGCGCTGGGCGGCAACTGGTCGTTCTCGCGCGTCGCCAACACCGATGGGTGGCTGGTGAACACCAAGCCGATGAACCTGGACTTCCGCATCCTCGCCACGCTGGTGCACCCGGCCTACACGGGCGACCGCGCGGGGCTGCGCTTCTGCCAGGGCGGGTGCGAGATCGTGGAGCTGAACCAGCGCCTGCTGCGCGACGGCCGCTCGCTGCGCACCACCGGCGCCAGCAACGGGCAGACGATCGCGGGCGCCCTGGCGACCGGCACGCACGGCTCGGCCATCGCCGTGGGCGCCATCCCCGAGTACGTGGTGGGGCTGCACCTGGTGGTGGGGCCGGACCGGCACGTGTACCTGGAGCGGGCATCGCGCCCCGCCGCGGCGGACGCCTTCGCCGCCCGCCTCGGCGCCGAGCTGGTGCGCGACGACGCGCTCTTCGACGCCGCCCTGGTGAGCTTCGGCAGCTTCGGCGTGGTCCACGGGGTGATGATCGAGACGGACCCGCTCTTCGTGCTGGACTTCAAGCGCCAGCGCCGCACCCTCGACGACGGGCTGCGCCGCGCCATCGAGACGCTCGACTTCTCGCGCGCCGGGCTGCCGCGCGGCGCCGAGGCGCCGTACCACTTCCAGGTGGTGCTCAACCCGTTCGATTCGCAGCGCGGCGCCTACGTGGCCACGGCGTACCGCGGCCCCGTCCCGCCGGGCTTCACCCCCCCGCCGCCGCAGCCGAACGGCGTGGGCCCCGGCGACGACCTGCTCTCGTTCGTGGGGCAGCTCTCCGACGCGGTGCCCCAGGTGATCAGCCTGGTGGCGGGGCAGCTCCTGGGCCGGGCCTACCGCGACCTGGCGGTGCGGGGCACCCTCGGCGACATCTTCACCGCCACGCGCACCGAGGGGAAGGCGACGGCCACCTCCTTCGGCGTCCCGCTGGACCGGGCGGGCGAGGTCCGCGAGATCGTGTCCGACCTCAACCGCCGGGAAGGCCCCTTCGCGGTGCTGCAGTCGTACCGCTACGTGCGGGCCACGCGGGCCACGCTCGGGTTCACCCGCTTCGGCCCCACCTGCTGCGTGTTCGAGCTGGACGGCGGGGCGTCGCGACGCACGGCGGAGTACTTCCGGCGCGTCTGGCAGGTGTTCCGCGAGCGCGGCATTCCGCACACCTTCCACTGGGGGAAGGAGTTCCCGCAGGACCCCGGCAGCATCCGCGCGGCGTACGGCGGCGCGGTGGACCGGTGGATCGCGGCGCGGGAGCGGCTGCTGGCGCCGGAAGTCCGCCGGGTGTTCTCGAACGACCTCCTGGAGAACATCGGGCTGGCCACCTGATCCCTGCACGCGACGGCGATCAGCGCGCCCCCGGCGGGTTTGACACCGCGGGGGGCGCGGGTCTATGTTGCCCGCGCTCGCAGGGAAAATCGCTCGAACCAGGTCCAGGAAATGATCGACAAGATCACCGTCGTCGGGGCGGGGAACGTGGGGGCCACGG
>DASUNK010000498.1:0-10049 GCA_036277195.1 Longimicrobiaceae bacterium
ATCACCCTCCCCCGGAACGGGGGAGGGACAGGCGAGTCTTGCGAGCCAGGGAGGGGGCGAGATGCGCGCGGCCATCTTCCACGAGCACGGCGGCCCCGAGGTGGTCCGCATCGAAGACGTCCCCCGCCCGCGCCCCGGCCCCGGCGAGCTGCTGGTGGAGGTGAAGGCCGCCGCCCTCAACCACCTCGACCTGTGGGTGCGCCGGGGGATGCCGATCGAGACCACCATGCCGCACATCGGCGGCTCCGACCTGGCGGGCGTGGTGGCGGAGGTGGGGGAAGGGGTGGATCCGGCGCGGGTCGGCGAGCGGGTGGTGGTGAACCCCTCGCTCTGGTGCGGCGCGTGCGAGTGGTGCCGCCGCGGCGAGGAGTCCCTGTGCGCGCGCTTCCGCATCCTGGGCGAGCACACCGACGGCGGCTTCGCCGAGTTCGCGGCCGTGCCGGCGGACCACGCCTACCGCGTCCCGGACGGCGTGGCGCTCGAGGAAGCGGCCGCCCTTCCCATCGCCTACATGACCGCGTGGCGGGCGCTCCGGCGCGCGGGGCTGCGCGCGGGCGAGGACGTGCTGGTGATCGGCGCCTCGGGCGGTACCGCGCTCGCCGCCCTCCAGTTCGCCCGGCTGGCGGGGGCGCGGGTGTTCGCGCTCACCAGGGGGGCGGAGAACGTGGAGCGGCTGCGCGCCCTGGGGGCGGCGTTCGTCTACGACCGCGGGACGGAGGAGGACTGGTCCGCCGGCGTGCACCGCGACACGGGGAAGCGCGGGGTGGACGTGGTGGTGGAGAACGTGGGCGCCGCCACCTGGCAGGGGAGCGTGCGGTCGCTGGCGAAAGGGGGGCGGCTGGTGACCTACGGGGCCACGAAGGGGGCGAAGGTGGAGCTCGACCTGCGGCACGTCTTCTGGAAGCAGCTGCAGGTGATCGGCACCACCATGGCGTCGCGCCGCGAGTTCGAGGAGATGCTGGAGACGGTGTTCTCGGGGAAGGTGCGGCCGGTCATCGACACGGTGATGCCGCTGGAGCGGGCCCGCGAGGCCCACGCGCGGCTGGAGGCCGGCGGCCAGTTCGGGAAGATCGTCCTCGTGCCGTGACCCGCACTTCGCACTTCGCACCTCGCACTTCGCACTTTACAGCGCAATCGGCGCCGTCCCCGGGCCGGGACGGCGCCGATTCTCGCAGAGGCTCCGTGGAGGCTCAGGATTCGCCGCCCTCGTCGCTCTCGCCGCCGCCCTCGTCGTCGACCCGCCGCACGTCCGAGGCGCGGGGACCCTTGGGGTCGTCGACGATCTCGAACTCCACCCGGTCGCCGCGCTTGAGGGACTTGAATCCCTCCATGACGATCGACGAGTGGTGGACGAACACGTCCTTCCCCCCGCCGTCCGGCCGGATGAAGCCGAACCCCTTGTCGTCCTTGAAGAACTCCACGATGCCAGTCTGTCGAGCCATGGTGCCTCCGCTATGACGGATCCGGTCGGGTCGGGCGCGTCGCTCCGCCAACGGCGCCCCGGTTCGCGCAGCACACCCCTTCCGCAAAGACCGTTCCCGTCATCTGTTGTTCGGGCCGGGCCGCGGCGCCCCCGTCAGCTCCAGCAGCGCCACCTCCGGACGGCAGAGGAAGCGGACGGGGAGGTGCACCGTTCCCACCCCCCGCGACACGTAGACCTGGGTCCACGGGCGGCGCCGCAGCCCCTCGTCGTAGAGGTGGTCGTGCCGGGCCGGGTTCAGCAGCGCCCCCACGAAGGGGAGGCGCACCTGCCCGCCGTGGGTGTGGCCGCTCACGATCAGGTCCACCGCGTCGTACGCCCGCCGCGCCCGCTCCGCCTGGTCGGGGTCGTGGGCCAGGAGGAGGGTGAAGTCGCGCTGCTCCGGCGGCGGGAGCGCCTCCAGCGAGGGGCGGCCGCGGGAGAGGTCGTCCACCCCCGCCACGCAGAGGCGTGCGCCCCCCACCTCCAGCACCCGCGCCGCGTTGGTGAGGTCCTGCACCACCGGGTGCGCCGCCACCTCGCGGTACCAGCGCTCGATCCCCACGATGTGGTCGTGGTTGCCGGGGACGGCGTACACCCCGTGCGGCGCCTGCAGGCAGGCGAGCGCGTCGAGCACCCGCGCGAACCCCGGCGCGCTGTCGGCGGCGAAGTCGCCGGTGAGGGCCACCAGGTGGGGCCGCTCGCGGGTGGCGGCCGCGCACGCCCGGCGCACCAGGGAGAAGGGGGTGCCCCCGCCGGCGTGCAGGTCGGTGAGCAGGGCGATGCGGAAGCCCTCCAGGTCCGGGTGCAGCCCGCGCGCGTGGATGCGGGTGCGGGTCACCTGCAGCCAGCGCGGCTCCACCAGGAAGGCGTAGGCCCCCAGCGTCCCCGCGGCCAGCGCGGATGCGGCGAGGAGCCGGTTCGGGCGTCGGGTCGGATTCATGGCGCGGACGCAGGAGCAAGGGGTAGACCAGGGGCCCTCTTCTTGCGCGCCGCGAGGCCGCCGGGCCAGATTGGCGCCCCTCCGAACCCCGTTCGCGCGCCACCCCGAGGTGCTCCCATGACGCAGACCGAAGCCGCCGCCGAGGACGCCGACCTCCTCAGCCGCGCCCCCGTGCGCGCCCTCCTCGACGAGGTGCGCGGCGCCGTCCGCGTGGGCGACGACCTGGCCGTCTCCGTGGCCGACGAGGGCGAGCTGCGCGCCCGCGGCATCGACCGCCTGGCCCACGCCGCCGTCTTCGGCGCCGACGCCGACGTGCGCGACACCGCCCGCTGGCTCATCGGCGAGGCCGGAAGCCGGCTCGGCGTGGCCCCGGCCTCCATCCACGAGCTCTACCTGGCCCGCGGCCGCGGCGAGGTCTCCGGCTTCACCGTGCCGGCCATCAACGTGCGCGCCTCGTCGTTCGACACGGCGCGCGCCCTCTTCGCCGCCGCGCGCGAGCTGCGGGTGGGCGCCCTCCTCTGCGAGATCGCCCGCTCCGAGATCGGCTACACCGACCAGCGCCCCGCCGAGTACGTGGCGGTGATGACCGCCGCCGCGCTCAAGGAGGGGTGGTCCGGCCCCCTCTTCGTGCAGGGCGACCACTTTCAGCTCAACGCCAAGAAGTACAAGGCCGACCCCGACGCCGAGCTGCGCGCGGTGAAGGACCTCGTCCGCGAGGCGCTGCACGCCGGCTTCTACAATATCGACGTCGACACCTCCACCCTGGTGGACCTGGCGCAGGACGGGCTCGACGCGCAGCAGCACCTCAACTACCGCCTCTCCGCCGAGCTGACGGCGTACATCCGCCACTTCGAGCCGCAGGGAGTCACCGTCTCCGTGGGCGGCGAGATCGGCGAGGTGGGGACGGAGAACTCCACCCCCGAGGAGCTGCGCGCCTACATGGAGGGATACCTGCGCGAGCTCGACCGCCTGGCCCGGCGCGAGGGGCGGCCGCTCCCGGGGCTCTCCAAGATCTCGGTGCAGAGCGGCACCACCCACGGCGGCGTGGTGCTGGCCGACGGCTCCATCGCCGAGGTGGCCATCGACTTCGAGACGCTGCGCACCCTCTCCGAGATCGCCCGCCGCGAGTACGGGCTCTCCGGCGCGGTGCAGCACGGCGCGTCCACCCTCCCCGCCGGCGCCTTCGGCCGCTTCCCGGACGTGGAGACGGCCGAGATCCACCTGGCCACCAACTTCCAGAACCTCCTCTACGACCAGCTCCCCGAAGCGCTGCGCGGGCGGATGTACGAGCACTGCCGCCAGAACTTCCCCGACGAGCGCAAGCCGGACGACAGCGAGGAGCAGTTCATCTACAAGGCGCGCAAGAAGGCCCTCGGCGCCTTCAAGCGCGACCTGTGGGAGCTCCCCGAGGGCGACCGCGAGCGGGTGCGCGGGGTGCTGCGCGAGCAGTTCGCCTTCCTCTTCCGCCAGCTGCGGGTGGCCGACACCGCCGAGATGGTGCGGCGCACGGTGACCGTCCCCGCGCTGCGCCGCGCCGGCCCGGCCGCCCTGCGCATGCAGGCCGCCGCCGACGACTGGGACCTCTCGGACTGAGCGGGGCGGCGGAGGGGGCGCGGGGCACGGGGGAACGGAATGTGCTTCCAGGGAGATCCCGTCTCGAGCCGTCCACGGTGCGCCGCCCCAGTCCCCGGGATGACGCGCGCACCCAGCCCTACCCGGAGCGACGTGGCCACCGACACCCGGAGCGCCCACCCGCCGAGCGCGGCCCCGCCCGCCGAGCCTCCCCCCGGGGTGGACGCCCTGCTGGTCCGTGCCAACAAGCTCGACCTGCTGGAGCGGCTGGCCGACGACCTGGCGCACGAGATCAAGAACCCGCTGCACTCCATGGTGATCAACCTGGAGGTGCTCAAGCGGCGCGTGGCCCGGGTCACCGGCGCCTCCGACCAGGACGAGGTGCAGCGCTACATCGGGGTGCTGGGCGGCGAGCTGGAGCGCGTCACCCGCCGCATCGACCTCCTGCTGCGCCTCTCGCGCCCCGGCAGCGGCGCCGAGACCACCACGCTCAACGAGCTGGTGGAGGAGCTGATGGAGCTCATCCAGCTGGAGGCGCGCCACCACGAGGTGAGCGTCGACTACCTCCCCGGCGCCGCCCCGGCGCGCGTGCACGTGCAGCGCGACCCCGCCCGGCAGGTCATCCTCAACCTGGTGCTCGACGCCCTGGAGCAGTGCGCCTCCGGGAGCACGCTCCGCATCGCCATCCACAACGGCGAGGGGCGCTCGCGCGTGCGGGTGGAGCGCCGCGACGGCGAGACGCCCGAGCGCGCCCCCGGCCTCCGGGTGGAGGTGGCGCGCTCGGTGGCCGGCGCCATCGGCGGGAAGGTGGAGGACGGCGCCCCCGTCCCGGAGGTCGCCTTCTCCCTCCCCATCTCCGGCGGCTGAGCCCCGGCGCGTTGACCGGGGCGGCCCGCCGGCGCTATCTTCCTGCCCTGCAAAAGATTATCGGCTCACGAACCCCTGGATGGGCATGGCTGAACGAATCCTGGTCGCCGACGACGAGCGCCACATCGCCGAGGGGCTGCAGATGCTCCTGGCCGACGAGGGCTACGAGGTGGAGACCGCCACCAACGGGAGCGAGGCCTGGGACAAGGTGCAGGAGGGCGGCTTCGGGGTGGTGCTGGCGGACCTGCGCATGCCCGAGGTGGACGGGCTGGAGCTATTCGCCCGCATGCGCAAGGCCGCCATCCCCAGCGAGGTGATCATCATCACCGGCTCCGCCTCGGTCGACTCGGCGGTCTCCGCCATGCGCAAGGGGGCCTACGACTACCTGGAGAAGCCCCTCAACGTGGGCCGCCTCAAGGCGCTCCTCCCCAAGGCGCTGGAGGCGTACCGGGTCAAGCAGGCCAACCGCCTGCTGGAGGAGCGGCTGGCCAACCTGAGCCGCTTCGGCGAGATGATCGGCCACTCGGAGGAGATGCGGGAGATCTACTCCACCATCGAGGCCGCCGCGCCCTCCGCCGCCAGCATCTTCGTCATCGGCGAGAGCGGCACCGGGAAGGAGCTGGTGGCCCGCGCCATCCACGAGAAGAGCAGCCGCGCCAAGGGGCCGTTCGTGGCGGTGAACTGCGCCGCCTTCCCCCGCGAGATCTTGGAGAACGAGCTCTTCGGGCACGAGAAGGGCGCCTTCACCGGGGCCATCAACGAGAAGGCGGGGTGCTTCGAGCTGGCCGACGGCGGCACCCTCTTCCTCGACGAGGTGGCCGAGATGGAGCCCGACATCCAGGTCAAGCTCCTGCGCGCCCTGGAGCAGCGCTCCTTCCGCCGCCTGGGCGGGAAGAAGGAGATCTCGGTGGACATCCGCGTGGTCTCGGCCACCAACAAGAACCTGTCCCGCGCGCTGGAGGAGGGCGACCTGCGCGAGGACCTCTACCACCGCCTGGCGGTGATCCCCCTCACCCTGCCGCCGCTGCGCGAGCGCCGCGGCGACGTGCGGCTGCTGGCCGAGCACTTCCTCCGCCGCTTCGCCGAGGAGAACTCCAAGAAGCTCAAGGCCTTCGCCCCCGAGGCGCTGGAGTTCATCAACGCCTACCGCTGGCCCGGGAACGTGCGCGAGCTCAAGAACGCCATCGAGCGCGCCGTCATCCTGGCCCGGGGCGACCAGGTGACCCTGGCCGACCTGCGCGCCCACGAGCTGCTGATGACCGAGGACCGCGAGGTGCGCCTCCCGGTGGGCACCTCGCTGGAGCACGCCGAGCGCACCCTGGTGCTCAAGACCTTCAGCTTCGTGGACGGCAACCACCAGCGCGCCGCCACCATGCTGGGGATCGAGGAGGAGGAGCTGCGCAACCGCCTCTCCCAGTTCGTGGCGTCCGGGGAGGCCGCGGCCACGGCCGCATAGTCCCCAGCGGAGCGCTGCCCCGGGCCCGGGTAACCCCGCTCCCCGCAAGGGGGAAGCGGGGTTTCCGCGTTTGCGGATGTTTATCCGCCGGTGGCATGGCGATTGCCCCGCCGTAACACCGGCCGGGAGACGCGCGCCCGGTGGCACGCAGAACGGGGAAGGTTGCAGGGCCATGGCGTCACAACGTATTCTGCTCATCGAGGACGAGCCGGGCGCGCGCGAGGCGCTGGAGAGCCTGCTGGCCGAGGAGGGCTACACGGTCTGCACCGCCGAGACCGGGCGGCGCGGGCTGGAGCAGCTGGGCGACTTCCGGCCGGACACGGTGGTGTGCGACTTCCTCCTCCCGGACACCGACGGGCTGCAGGTGCTGCGGCGGGTGCGCGAGCGGGCGGGCGGAGGGGTGACCTTCATCATCATCACCGCCGGGTGCGGCGGCGCCGAGGCCGAGTCGCTCCTCCAGCGCGAGGCGGACTTCTTCTTCCAGAAGCCGCTGGACCTGGGGCGCTTCCGCTCGGTGCTCCAGCGCCCCGGGCGCCCGGCCCCCGCCGCCCGCGCGCCCCACGCCGAGGTGCACTGACCCTCCCACCATCCTGCAGGGGAGACGGGTTCCCATGGACGAGTACGACGACCTGCCGGCCATCGTCATCGAGCGGCGTGGCGGGGGGCTGGGCGCGTTCGTGTGGGGCGCGCTGCTGGGCGCGGGGGCCGCGCTGCTGCTGGCGCCGCGCTCGGGCGCCGAGACGCAGCGCGAGCTGCGCGGCGCCGCGCGGCGGCTGCGCTACGCCGCCGAGGGGCGGGTGAACGAGGCGCGCGAGCGGATGGCCGGCGCGGTGGACCGCACCCGCGGCCGGGTGACGGACCAGCTCTCGGCGGTGCGCGAGTCGGTGGAGACGCGGGTGGAGCACGCGCGCTACGCGGTGGAGACGGGGCGCCAGGCGGCGCGCCAGGCCCGCGACGACCTGCGCCGCCGGGTGGACGAGGCCAAGGAGCAGTACCGCGAGGGGCTGGCCGTGGTGCGCGGCGGCGACGGCGCCGCCCCGGCCGCCGAGCTGGTGGTGACGGAGAGCGTCACCGAGGACGACGCGGGAGACCTGGCGCGGTAGCGCGCCCGCCACATGACCGAGCGCAGGCGGCGCCGCCGCGCGGTACACCTGGGGAGGGCCGCCGGCGCGGCCCTCCGCCGCATCCTGGCCGGCACGTGGGAGGTGGTGCGCCGCGTCTGGGACAAGGCCGGCCAGGACAACATCTTCTTCCTGGCGGGGGGGATCGCCTTCAACCTCCTGCTGGCCGCCGTCCCCTTCCTCCTCATGCTGGTGGCCGTCTTCGGCTTCGTGCTGCAGCGCGCCGTGGACGACCCGCAGCAGGCGGCGGTGGACTACGTGCTCAACATCCTCCCCCCCTCGCAGCCGGTGGTGGCCTTCACCCGGCGGCTGGTGGGCGACGTGGTGGCCGGCCGCCGCGCCTTCGGGATCCTGGCCCTGGTGCTCTTCATCTGGAGCTCCACCCGGCTCTTCGGCTCGCTGCGGGCGGTGCTCAAGGACATCTTCGACATCCCCGAGGAGCGCAACATCCTCCGGGGGAAGATCTTCGACCTGCAGATGGTGCTGGTGGCGGGGACGCTCTTCATCGCCAACACCGGGATCACCGTGGTGCTGGAGGCGGCGCAGCGCTACGGGGTGGAATGGCTGGGGGTGAGCAACCGCCCCGAGGCGCGGGCGCTGCAGGCGGCGTGGGGGCGCTTCCTGGCCTTCGGGTTCATCTTCGCGATGTTCTTCCTCATCTACCGCTACCTCCCGGTGCGGCGCACCCCCTGGCGCACCTCGCTGGTGGCGGCCGCCTTCACCTCGGTGGCGTGGGAGGTGCTGAAGGGGATCTTCGCCTGGTACGTGAGCGACGTGGCCCAGTACCGCCGCACCTACGGCGCGCTGGTGACCCCCGTGGTGCTGGTGCTGTGGACCTACTACTCGGGTGTGGTGTTCATTCTGGGGGGCGAGATCGCCCAGGTGTACGACCTGATGCGCACGCGGCGGAAGCAGAGGGAGCTCTTGGAATGAAGTGCGGGAGTGCGAGAGTGCGAAAGTGCGGGAGCGGCGCGGTCGTCGCGCTGGCGATCCTGGCCGCGGGGCGGGCGGGGGCGCAGGCGCTCCCGATGGCGCCGCTGGCGCTGGAGCACGGGGTGGAGCGCGACGGGGTGGCGCGCTACCGCGACCCGCCGGTGAACGTGGCCGGGAAGTACATCGTCATCTCGCTGGAGGAGCACCGCCTCTACCTGATGCAGGACGAGCGGGTGCTCTGGTCCACCGTGGTGGGGACGGGCACCGGCACCCGGCTGGAGGGCGCGGGGCAGAACTGGGACTTCTCCACCCCGCGCGGCATGTTCCGCGTGCAGCGCAAGGAGAAGAACCCCCGCTGGTACGTGCCGGACTGGGCCTACCTGGAGCGCGGCACGCCGATCCCCGACCGCGACGACCCCGCGCGCTGGGAGGAGGGGATGCTGGGCACCACCGCGCTCTACCTGGGCGAGGGGATCGCCGTGCACGGCACCAGCAAGCCCGAGCTGCTGGGACAGAACGTGTCGCACGGGTGCATCCGCATGACCAACGAGGCCGCCCGCCAGCTCTACCACGAGGTGGAGGTGGGCACCCCCGTCATCATCTATTGACGGCGCCATTGACGGGGGCGCCCCCGGGGCGCAATATCCATTCGTTCCGCTTTCCCTTCCAACCCCCTGCGCGTCCGCCGCTTGCAGTCTGGCGGGCGTCCGCGTTCCCGGATCTTTTGCAGGCAGGCGCAGTAGCCGCATGAACAACACGGCGGAGAAGGCCCGGTCCGGCGACCGGGTGGTGGCGCAGAACCGCAAGGCGCGGCACGAATACCACGTGCTGGAGACCTGGGAGGCGGGGCTGGTGCTGCAGGGCACCGAGGTCAAGTCATTGCGCGCGGGGAAGGCGAACCTCTCCGACGCCTTTGCGCGCTTCGACCGCGGCGAGCTCTGGCTCTACAACCTGCACATCTCGCCGTACGAGCAGGGGAACCGCTTCAACCACGACCCGCTGCGCCCGCGCAAGCTGCTGCTGCACCGGAGCGAGCTGCGCCGGCTGGTGGGCTCGGTGGAGCAGCAGGGGCTCACCCTGGTGCCGCTGGACGTGCACTTCAGCCACGGCCACGCCAAGGTGCGGCTGGGGCTGGTGCGCGGGAAGAAGCTGCACGACAAGCGCGAGACGCTGCGCCAGCGCGCGGTGGCGCGCGAGGTGGAACGCGGGACCCGGGAGGACTGAGATGCGGACGGCGCCCTTCCTCGCGGCGGTGCTGGTGCTGGCGTCCTCGGCCGGAGCGCACGGCCAGGCCCGGTGGCGGCTGGAGATCGGCCGGCAGGCCGAGGAGGTGGCCGAGGTCACGGCGCGGGGGTACGCCGCGCTCCCGGCCTCGGCGCTGACGAGCGTGGGCGCGGAGGTGTCGTACGCCCGCGACGAGGTGGTGGCTCGCTTCGCCGCGGGCGAGGCGCGCTTCCGGGTGGGCTCGGCCGAGGTGACGGTGGCCGGGCGGACGCGGACGCTGGCGAACCCGGTGTATTCCTACGGCGGGCTGGTGTACGTCCCCGCCGAGTTCTTCGCCAGCCACCTGGCCGAGGCGGCCCAGGGCTCGCTCACCGTTGACGCGGCGGCGCGCCTGATCCGCGCCACCCCCCGGGCGCCCGTCCCGGCGGCGGCGCCGCCGCCCGCCCGTCCGGCTCCGCCCCCGCCTCCACCCCC
>DASUNK010000499.1:0-2015 GCA_036277195.1 Longimicrobiaceae bacterium
CCGAGCGCGCCCAGGGCGCCGCCGGCCCGCGCGGCCAGCTGCTCCTTGCGCTGGTGATAGGCCAGGAACAGGCTCCCGCCCTTGTGGCCGAAGCCCAGGTCGTTCACGGTGAGCACCCGCATCCCCAGGCTCACCTTGGCGCGGATCGGGTTGAGCGACGGGTCGAACGCCTCCTCGGTGATCCCGAACTCGGTGAGCCGCACCGGGAGCACGCGGGTGCGGCTCCACACGAAGAGGGAGAGCGGCGCCTCGGCGGGGAGGATCTCCAGCGTCCCCGACTGGGCCAGCCGGTTGTTCTCCACCAGCCGGTCGCTGCTGGGGTAGACGATGGTCTCCAGCGCGGCCAGCTGCGGGTGGATCCCCAGCTCCACCGCCGTGGGGTTGCGCTCGGGGAACTCCAGCTGGTCGGCCGCGTCGATCTCGGCCTCCAGGTTGATGGTCTCCACCGGCGGCCCCTTGAGGCGCAGCGCCTCGGAGCGGTCGCCCCCGTCGGTCCCGGTCCCCTGCGGCTGCAGCTTGCGGGTGAGGGTGTCGGGGTTGAACTGGAAGACGACGATGCGCTGCACGGCCGCGCTCTCGGGATCGATCAGCACGATCCCGCCCTTGATCAGGCGCGGCGCGTTGGGGAAGGTGGTCATGCGTGCTCCCTCAGATGCGGTCGATCCAGTGGGTGATGCTCTCGCCCGCCAGCCCCTCGGCCACGCCGGGGGTGGTGGCGGTGATGCCGTATCCCGTGGCGATCTGGGCCCGCGACACCCGCTCGATGTCGGCAGCGGGCTTTCCCAGCACGACCCCCACCTGGGCCGGGGTCAGGGTGAACCCGGCCGGCGCGGCGCCGAAGAGGATCTCCGCCAGCGGGCGGAAGCGCGCGACGCTCCTCTGCGCCTCCAGGATCACCGGGAGGTACACCAGGTTCACGTTCTGGGCGGCCAGCTGGGCTGCGGTGGTGGCGCGCTCCGCCGCGGTCTGCCCCGCCATCTCGGCGAAGAGGTAGCGGGCCTGGGCGCGGTAGCCGCGCAGCTCCAGGTCCACCTTGAGCGGGAAGGTCACCTTCCCCCCGGCCGGCGCCGCCTTGTCGGCGTCGACGTGGTCCAGCTCGTGGGCCACGACCGAGCGCTGGCCGGTGTCGGCGATGTCGAAGTTGTCCCTCAGGTAGATGGTGTCGCCCTTGAGCCCGCTTCCCTGGGCGGCGGTGATGTAGGCGGCCACCACGTTGCCGAGCCCGGGCTGCCGCGCGAGGGCGGCGGGGGTCAGTGCGTCGACCTTCACCCGCCCGGCCAGGACGTCGCCGGCCACCGCGTGACCGGCCGACTGGGCCACGGCGTACGCGCCCCCGGCGGCCACCTGGTCGGCCGGGGTGCTGTCCGAGGCGGCCGCGTGCATGGCGCGCAGCACGTCGACCTGCGACACGCTGCGGGCGATGGCGAAGGCGGAGAGCGCCGCCGCCTGCACCCGGAAGGCGGCGCCCGCGATCCTCGCGATCTCGGTCTGGGCGGCGGTCTGGGCGGCGAGGGACTGCCTGACCATCTCCCCGATGTCGAGCGAGCCCGCCGCGGTGGAGGCCGCCGCCAGCGGGGTGGCGACGGAAGCCGGGAGGGTGGTGGCCCGGTCGATGTTCACCACGTGCGCGAACCCCCTCCGGATGGTGCCGATGGGGAAGGTGACGTGGGCCCCGGCACGCACCCGGACGGCCTGGAAGGCGGCGAGGTTGGCGGCGTCGCGCAGGCCGGCCATGAACATCCGCTCGTGGTCGTTCACGGTCTCGTTGGCGGCGACGGCTTCCTGCACCAGGGTGCGGATGTCGGCGTCGCTCAGGGTGCCGTCGGCCACCAGGCCGTGTGCCTTGGTCGCGAACGGCGGGCGCAGCTCGGTCCCCACCCGGAACTGGTAGCCGGTGGCGGCGCCGGTGGTGGGGTCGGACACGATGTCGCGCCGGAGCGGGGCGGGCCCGGCCTCGGCCTGGGCGGCGTGCGCCAGCTCGTGCGCCAGCAGCGCCCGGCCGCCCGCGCTCTCCG
>DASUNK010000500.1:0-3822 GCA_036277195.1 Longimicrobiaceae bacterium
CGGCTCAGGACCTTCGAACGTGCCGGTTCAAGCGCCGAAAGCGCTGTTTCCGGATGAGAACTAGGCTCGCCACCTTCCCCCAATAATGGGGGAGGGTTGCTGGACGGCT
The DNA here is from genome assembly GCA_036277195.1 of Longimicrobiaceae bacterium. GTDB lineage: Bacteria > Gemmatimonadota > Gemmatimonadetes > Longimicrobiales > Longimicrobiaceae > Longimicrobium. Next base: position 110 of record DASUNK010000500.1, read on the forward strand.
CAGGCGCGGGAAGGGTTTTGACCCGGTCAAAACCCCTCTCCCATTATTGGGAGAGGGGCTCCGCGAGCTTGCGAGCGGGGGGTGAGGGCTCCCGCCGGAGCGCGCCGCCGCCGATGGGGGCAGGATGACGCCGACCACCGATCCCCTGCTGCGCGAGCTCGGAGAGGCGGCGGAGGGGCTGGTGTACTCCAGCGAGACCGATCGCCCGTTCGAGCCCTTCTTCTTGGCCGGCGGCGGCGCGCGCTGGCCGGTGGGCGCCCCGGAGTTCGCGGCGCTGCTGGGCAAGCCGCCGGGGGCGCGGGTGGAGGAGCGCTCGCTGGACCGCTTCCTCGCCCGCCACCTCGAGACCAGCGACCCATACGACACGCGCGCCCAGCAGGTCCGCCCCCGCTACGAGGCGCTCAAGGCCCTCCTCCTCGCCCGGCTGCGCGAGGTGCGGGTGTTCCGCCTCGGGGAGATCGAGGTCCGCTGCTACGTGGTGGGCGGCGACGGCCGGGGGAACCTGGCGGGGCTCTCCACCGTGGCCGTGGAGACCTGAATCGCCCCCCTTCTCCGGGACCGATCTGTTACCCCCGGCGTTACACCGAAAGCTTGCCCGCGGGTGGCGGATAAGGTATGTTATAGGCCTGCAATGCGCTCGTGACGCCCCCGGCAGTCCGCCGGGGGCGCGTCCATTCCAACTCCTGGACTCACATGCGCTTCGCTTCGCTGCGCGCCCTCCCGGCGGCCGCGCTCGCCCTGCTCTTCGTGGCCTGCACCAGCGACCTGGTGGTCGACCCGGCCATCCAGGGCGTGGACGCCCGCTTCGCCGTGTCGGCGGACAGCGGCAAGATCATCATCAACGAGATCATGGCCGACCCGAGCGCCGTGGCCGACGCCAGCGGCGAGTGGTTCGAGGTCTACAACGCCTCCTCGACGCCGATCGACCTCCAGGGGTGGAAGATCGCCTCCGCGAACGACGCGGTGCACACCATCGGCACCAGCGTGGTGGTGCCGGCCGGCGGCTACGCCGTGCTGGGCCGCAACGCCAACACCGCCACCAACGGCGGGGTGACGCTGGCCTACTCCTACGCCACCGCGCCCACGCCGAACCTGGCCAACAGCACCACGGACTGGCTGGCGCTGCGCGACGCCTCGGGCGCCAGCGTGGACTCGGTGTTCTGGGGCTCGCCCCAGCCGCCCTCGGGCGCCTCGCGCGGGCTGGCCGCGCCCGGGCTCGACAACACGGTGATGGCCGGGGCCAACTGGACCACGCAGACCACCGTCTTCGGCGCGGGCGACCGCGGCACCCCGGGGGCCACCAACGACGGCTCCGTTCCGCCGCCGCCCCCGCCGCCGCCCGCCACCGGCGACGTGGTGATCAACGAGGTGCTGGCCGACCCGAGCGCCGTGCTCGACGCCAACGGCGAGTGGTTCGAGGTGCACAACCGCGGCACCACCGCGGTGGACCTGGCGGGGTGGATCATCGCCTCCAACAACGACGCGGCGCACACCATCGGCGGCAGCGTGGTGATCGCCGCCGGCGGCTTCGCGGTCCTCGGCCGCAACGGCAACGCCGCCACCAACGGCGGGGTCACCGTGCACTACGTCTACGCCGCCGCCACCACGCTCAACCTGGGCAACGGCTCGGACTGGCTGGCGCTGCGCACCCCCGCCGGCGCCTCGGCCGACTCGGTGAGCTGGACCAGCGTCCCCGCCGGCGCCTCGCGCGCGCTGATCGACCCGGCGAGCGACAACGTCAACCTGAACGGCAGCGCGTGGATGAACTCGTTCTCGGTGTTCGGCGCGGGCGACCGCGGCACCCCGGGATCGACCAACAGCGTGACGCCGCCGGTGGCGGGCGAGCCGGCCGTCATCACCATCGCCGTCAACTTCCCGCAGCAGATCCCGGTGGGCTACACCAAGCCCGCCTTCCCCACCGTGCGCGACGGCTTCGGCACCATCGTGAGCCCGCCGCCGGCGCTCACCTGGAGCTCCACGGACGCCTCGGTGGCCACGGTGGACTCGCTGGGCTACATCCACGGCCAGGGGACGGGGGTCACCACCATCCGCGCCACCGCCCCGAACGGGGTCAGCGGCTCGGTCAACATCACCATCATCCCGGGGAGCGCGCCCACGCCGGCCGTCTACCGCGACCACGTGGAGTTCGGCACCCCCACCGACGGCTCGCCGGGCGACGACTTCCTGGTGACCAAGCCGCAGTACGTGCTGTCGTACAACGACGCCCGCGGCGGGCCCAACTGGGTGTCGTGGAACCTGAACGCCACGCACTTCGGCTCGGCGCCGCGCTGCGACTGCTTCAGCGCGGACCAGTCGCTCCCCGCCTCGTTCTACCAGGTGGTGGACTTCGACTACCGCAACAGCGGCTACGACCGCGGCCACATGGTGATGTCGGAGTCCCGGACCAGCACGGACCAGGAGAACGCCACCACCTTCCTGCTGACCAACATCCTGCCGCAGGCGGGCGAGAACAACCAGGGCCCGTGGGTGCGGCTGGAGATCCACCTGAACGACCTGGCCCGCCAGCAGGGCAAGGAGATCTACGTGGTGCAGGGCGGCGAGTACTCGGCCACGCCGGGGACGCTGAAGAACGAGGGGAAGGTCGCCATCCCCGACTACACCTGGAAGGTGGCGGTGGTGATGGACGGCGGCGAGGGGCTGGACGACGTCGGCGCCGTGGGCGACGTGGAGGTGATCGCGGTGAAGATGCCCAACCTGACCACGCCGGGCGGCCCCGCCTCGGCGGTGGGTATCCGCAACAACCCGTGGGAGATGTACCAGACCACGGTGGACGCCATCGAGGCCGCGGTGGGCTACGACCTGCTCTCGGCGCTGCCGAACGCGATCGAGCGCATCGTGGAGAGCAACGACCGGCCGCCGGTGGCCGCCACCGACGGGCCGTACGTGGCCGCCGAGGGTGCCACGGTGCACCTGAGCGCCGCCGCCTCGACCGATCCGGACGGCGACGTGCTGGAGTACGCCTGGGACTTCGGCGACGGGAGCACGGGGACGGGCGTCAGCCCCACCCACGCCTACGCCGACAACGGCAACTACCAGGTGTCGGTGACGGTGACGGACCCGTACGGCGCCTCGAGCACCGCCACCACCACGGTGACGGTGATGAACGTGGCCCCGGCGGTGGCCGCCTTCGGCGGCGCCACCCTGCTGCCGCACGAGACGTACACGGCGGGCGGGTCGTTCACGGACCCGGGCGCCGACAGCTGGACGGCCACCGTGGACTACGGCGACGGCTCGGGCGCGCAGCCGCTGGCGCTCTCGGGGAAGACCTTCTCGCTGAGCCACGCCTACGCCGCGCCGGGCACCTACACGGTGACGGTGACGGTGGCGGACGACGACGGCGACAGCCACGCGCGCACCGCCACGGTGGTGGTGCAGACGCTGCAGCAGGGCGTGGCCAACCTGGCGGCGATGGTGGAGGCGCTGGTGGACGCCGGCGTGCTCAACCACGGCAACGGCAACGCGCTCGACGCCAAGCTGGACGCGGCCGACAAGTCGCTGGACAAGGGGCACGACGCCACGGCGGCGAACCAGCTGGGGGCCTTCGTCAACCAGGTGGAGGCGTTCGTGAGCACGGGCAAGCTGACGGCGGCGCAGGGGCAGGCGCTGATCGCGGAGGCCAACCGGATCATCGCCAGCATCGGCGGCTGAGCCGGAGCTTCACTCCGCAGTAGAAGGGGCGCGCCGCAGCAGCG
>DASUNK010000501.1:0-10575 GCA_036277195.1 Longimicrobiaceae bacterium
CCCCACCGCGGAGACCAGCAGCGAGAGGGCCACCGAGAGGGCGATGCGGCCGGGCATCATCCCCCAGAGGGTGCGCACCAGCGCGCCCAGGCCGGGCGCGTCGCCGCTCATCGGCCGAAGGCCCGGGCCACGCGCCCCACCCGGCCCAGCGCGTCGGCCGGGGCGGGGAAGCGCCCCGGGAAGCGGGCCGCCACCTCGCGGGCGATCTCGGCCACCGTGCGCGCGCCGTCCATCAGCCCCAGCACCGCGCGCTCCACCTCGCCCTCCTCGCCGAGCACGGGGACGGCGTCGCCCGCGCCCCGGCGCAGCTCCTCCAGCGAGGGGAGGAGCCCGGCGAGGGTGCTCTGCGCGAAGCGCCGCCCCGGGAGGTGCGTCTCCCAGCTCCACACGTAGTCGCCGCCGGCGGGGTGGGCGCCGAGGCGCACCCGCACGTTGGCGCCGGCCGCGAGCGCCACCGGCGCGGGGAAGGGGAAGAAGCCCTGGCCGTAGATGGCGGGCGGCGCCGCGGGGGCGTTGGAGAAGCCGGCGCCCTCGGCCAGGTCGGCGTCGAACCAGAGGGCCAGGCCGTGCCCCGTCCCGGCGCGCTCCACGGCCAGCTCCACCTCGCCGGCCACGGCCAGGCCGCCGTCCAGCGCGTGGTAGTCGATCTCGGCCCAGCGCGCGGGCGCGGAGAGGAGCTGGTCCGGGGTGAAGCGGGCCTTCTCCCAGGCGGAGGCGGCGGCGCGGCGGGCGGCCGCCAGGCGGAAGCCGAGCGCGTCCGCGTCGGCGGGCGCCACCAGCTTGGCGTGCGACTCGGGCGCCTCCACCAGCGCGGCCCACAGCGTGTCGCGCCGGCCCACCAGCGCGCCCCCGGGGCGGAGCAGCCGGCGCCGCGCGTCGGCCACGGCGGCCAGGCTCCCGCGGAAGGGGGGGAGCACGCCGCGGACGTCCCACACCACCACGTCCGCCGGCTCGGGGAGCTGCACGGCGGTGGAGAGCTCCTGCAGGAAGGTGATGCGCTCCGCCACCCCGTTGTCGGCCGCCACCTCGCGCGCCACCTGGATCACCGGGTCGGGCTCCACCGCGTAGACGCGCGCCGCGCCCAGCCGGCAGGCCAGGAGCGAGAAGATCCCCGTCCCCGCGCCCAGGTCCGCCACCACGCACCCCGGGCGTACGGTGCGCTCCAGCGCGGCGGCGTACGCCTCCAGGCGCACGCGGTCCGCGATCATGGCGCCGTAGCTGGGGAGGGAGTACATCGGGCGCGTCAGAGGGTGAGGGAGGCCGAATCGGCGGCGAGCGCGTCCACCAGCGCCGCCAGCCGGGCGGGAGACAGGTGCGGCACGGCGGCGCGGACGGGCACCTGCCGCACCAGCCGCGCCAGCGCCGCGAACTCGTCGCGGCGCATGCCGGCGTCCAGCAGCGGGGCGGCGTAGGTGAGGGCCGCCAGCGACACCAGCGGCGCGCCCCCGGAGAGCGGCTCCACCCTCGGCCCCTCCTCGCTCCGTGCGCCCAGCAGGTAGACCGCGGCCAGCGGGAGCGGCTCCGGCTGGAAGCCCGCGCCGGGGGCCAGGTCCAGCGCGCGCTTCTCCCACCCCTCCGCCAGGCGCGGGAGCGCGTCCGCGCGCCCGAAGAGCGCCTCGGCCGCGTCCGGCCACAGCCGCAGGCGCGGGAAGGCGGGGAGCACGCGGAAGCCGCCCCCCGCCTCGTCCAGCGCCGCCACGTCGTCCGCCAGCACGGGGTGGCCGGCGCGGGCGAACGCCGCCGCGAGGGTGGACTTCCCCGCCTCCGCCGGGCCCGCCAGCACCAGCGCCCGCCCGCCCACGGCCACGGCGGCGGCGTGGAGCGCCAGCACCCCCCGCAGCCGCAGCAGCAGCCCCAGCACGGGGCCCACCAGGTAGGTGGCGGCGTAGTCGAGCCCGTGCGCGGCGGGCCAGTCGGCCCACACCTCGCGCCCCGCCGCGTCGAGCACGAAGCGGACGCCGTCGCGGTAGCGGAGGAGGAGCGCGCCGCCGGCCAGCCGGCGCACGTCCAGCGGCGGCTCGCCGTCCTCCGGCGGGGGGGCGGGGCGGGGCCACGGCGCCGCCGCCCGCTCCGCCTCGGCCGTCAGCCACGCCGGGAGCCGCCGCAGGTGCACGCGCACCTCGGCGCCCCCCGCCGCGGGCCCGCCGGCCAGGCCGGGAAGGGGCTCGTCGGCGAGGAGCGTCAGCCCGAAGGCGTGCTGCATCGAAGCCGGATGCGGGGGATGGGGGCGCGCCGCTACGCGGAGGGACGGACCTCGATCAGCCGGCGCGACGCCAGCTCGTCCAGCAGCGCCCGCAGGTCGCGCTCGGCCACCGCGGGCTCCACCTCGTACTCGGCCACGATGGCGTCGCGCACCTCCTCCACCGTGCGCGGCTCCTGGATGAGCTGCCACACCCGCGCGCCCACCGCGTCGAGCCCGTAGTACACCTCGTCGGCCAGGTTCAGGATCACCACCTCGCCCCCCACCTCGCACGACACCTGCTGGCGGGCGGCCACCACCCGGCCGTCGGTCACTGGAAGGTGCGGGAGCGCCGGTCGATCTGCCGGCCCACGCGGATCGCCTCTTCCAGGATCGGGTAGAGCAGGCTGTGGAGGATCACCAGCTCGCCCGGACGGTCTTCCAGCACCGAGTCGGGGAGGCTTTCCAGGAACTCGTCGTACTCGTGGAAGGCGCGCCACCACCGTTCGGCGTTCGCGGGCTCGGTGCTGCGGTCGGCGGGGCACTCCCCGCCCAGGGTGAAGAGCCCCTCCAGCGCATCCAGCAGCTCGTCCAGGGCGTGGGCGTACTTCTCGTCGCCGCGCGCGCGCCCCAGCAGCGCGCTCTCGACGGCTTCCCGGGTAGACGCGGCGCCGGGACGGGCGTCCAGCAGCGCCCAGAGCGCGCCGGCCGCGCGGGCCCGGTCCACGCCGGGGCCGGGGTCCACCAGCAGCCGCAGCCGATCTTCCTGGTGCGCCACGCGCAGCGAGTCGACCGAGGCGCGCACCGCGCAGCTCACCTCCCAGCCGGTGAAGCCGATGAACCCCTTGCTGTCGTACATCCACACGGGATGCCTGACGTTGAGCCCCGACCCCTGGTACGAGCCACCGGTCGCGCCGCTCCCGGTGACGATGGGCCCGCTGATGTCCGACTGGCCGGTGAACTGGGCCGCGGCCGGCGCCGCGGTGGCCGCCAGGGAGAGCGCCAGCAGGGGGAGGATTGCGTGCCTCATGTCGCGCTGCGGGGTTGCGGGTTGCGTAGGGTCAGAACGGGGACTGCAGGAGGAAGCCGTAGCCCACCGAGAAGATGAAGCGGGTGCCGTCGCCCGCCAGGCCGGTGAGGTCGGCCAGTCCGGCGTTGATGTTGACCGGGAACCGGCGCAGCGGGGTGACGGAGACGGCCATATTGAGGTCCTGCCCCGTCCAGTCCGCCACCACCGAGACGGGCTCGGAGACGCGCACCCCCACCGAGCCGAAGAAGTTCACCGCCTGCCGGTCCTCGATGACGTCGTCCTCGAAGCGGAAGCGGCCGCTCCCGACGCCCAGGGTGACGATCATGGAGGTGAAGTGCCGCAGCGAGTCGGCCCGCAGGGGGATCACGCGTGTCCACGCCGCGAAGGGGCTCCGCTCGGTGTCGGTGTCGCCCCAGGTCACCACGTTCTCCACCCCCAGGGCCAGGCTGGAGCGCGCGTCGAGATTGCGGTGGACCTTGAAGCTCCCGCCCCCGGTGTCGCCGAAGGTGCCGCGCAGCGTGCTGTACAGGGAGACGGCCAGCTCCACCCCCACGTAGCGCTGGCGGCTCCCCAGCCCGATCCCCGCCACGAACGCGCCGTCCGCCAGGTCGGTGTAGCGGGTGCGGTGCTGGAAGCCCGCCCCCACGAAGGCCTCGCCCTGGTCCAGCCCGAAGGCGGTGGGGGTGCTGATGCTCCCCGCGGGGATGGCCTGCACCACCGCCCGGGCCTTGGGCATCTCCAGGCTGTCGCGGAAGGCGGCCAGCCGGCGGCGGTCGCGCGGAGTGGTGTCCTGCCGGAAGGGCGCCGGCGCGGACGGCTGCTCTCGCGTGACGGGCGGCGTTACGGCGGGGGTCGTCGTGTCCGTCGGCGGCGAAGGCGGGTCGGTGGCCGGCCGTGCGCGATCGGGCTCTCCGTCGCTCACCGCCACCGGCGGCTGCGGCCGGCCGTCGGGCCCGCAGACGCTCGGCTCCGTCCAGCGCAGCGCGGCGTTCGCGCCGGGGCCGGCCCAGTAGCGGTCCGACCGCAGCAGGATGCCCGCCACCACCCGGCACCCGCGCAGGAAGACCACGTCGTCCTTGCCGCAGATGATCGGGCAGCCGTTCGGGTAGAAGAGGTACGACCACTCGTCCACCCGGCGCACCAGCGCGGGCGGCCCCAGCACCGCCACCACCTCCGCCTCCGTCATCCCCTCGTACACGGTGTCGCGCGCCTGCGCCTCGGTGGGCGCGGCGGCGAGCGCGGCGATCAGGCCCAGGAATGGGAACAGCCGGGAGCGCGGCAGCATGCGGCTCGAGGGGTGCGTCGGGGGTGGCGGACGCCGCGGACGGGGACAGCTGCGGCGGCTGGAGCGCCGGCGCGGACCTAAGTGGCTGGCCGGCGGCGGGTTTGCTGCAAAGATACGTAGCAGCGTGCGCCCGGCACAAGACCGCGGGTCTCGACAACGTGCGGCGCGTCCACCTACCTTGCTCCAGCCGGCCAGCGTCCCGCCACTCCCGCCCGATCCCCGATCATGAAGCGAATCCCACTCCTCTTCGCCGCCATGCTGCTGCTGGCGGGCCTCCCCGCGGGCGCCCGCGCCCAGGCCGCCGACTCGGTCACGCTCCGCCCGGGCGACGTCATCCGCCTCAACGTCTGGCGCCTCCCCGAGTTCACGGGCGAGTTCCCGGTGGGCTCCGACGGGACCATCCAGCACCCGCTCCTGCGCGAGGTGGTGGTGGCCGGCGTGCCGCGCTCCGTCATCGAGCAGCGGCTCCGCGAGGTGCTGCGGCGCTACGAGACCGATCCCCGCTTCGTCTTCGACTTCCTCTTCCGCGTGGCCGTGGGCGGCGAGGTGCGCATCCCCAGCCTCTACACGCTGACGCCGGAGACCACCGTGGCGCAGGCCATCGCGGCGGCGGGCGGCGTCACCGAGCGCGGGCGCCTCGACGCCGTCCGGCTCATCCGCGGGGGGCGCGAGACCGTGCTGGACCTGAAGGACCCCTCCTCCGCCGTGGCCGAGACCCGGGTGCGCTCCGGCGACGAGATCCGCGTGCCGCGCCAGCTCAACGTCTTCCGCGACATGATCGCGCCCCTGGCCACCGTCATCGGGGCGGCGGCCGCCATCGCGGGGCTCTTCAACATCGGCGGCTGATCCCAGCCTCTCCCGAGCGTCTCAGGGCGCCGGCTCCCCGCGGGCCGGCGCCTTCGCGCTGACACGTCAAAATCCTCGACACCCACCCGCCGTCTCCCCTGCCGCCGCGCGGACAATCGCCGCCTCCTCGTCCCTACGCCGTCCAGAAAGTCGACACCCGCACGCGCCTCGCACGCCCGGCGCACGGCAGTGTAAATCGTTGCGATAGAATCACATAGCGAAAACATCCACCGGGGTACGCTTTACGCCTGAAGAGGGGCGCCGCGCCGGATGCAGGCGCGGCCGCGGACCAACCTCCTCGGAGACGGCATCCATGCGCATCCTGGCTCGGCGAACCCCGCTCCTCCTCGCTCCCCTCCTCCTCGCGATCTCGGGCGGTTGCTCGGACGCGGGCGGCGGCTCGCCGGTGCAGGCCGAGCCCACGCCCAGCGCCGCCTGCCACCCCGCCGCGGTGGTGGACCTGGCGCCCGGGCAGGTGCTGCCGCTCACCGCCGAGCAGGCGGAGTGCTTCCGGCTGGCGCCCCACGCCGGCGCGCGCTACGCCCTGGCCGGCTTCGACGCGCGGGGAGTGGAGAGCGCGCGCAGCGGGCCGGAGCAGCCCCTGGCGGGCGACCCCCTCTACACTCTCGGCGACGGCTCCGCCCCCGCGGCCGCCCTCGCTCCCGCGCCCGCCACGCCGCCGGGTGGCGCCTCCGCCGTGCAGACGGACGTCACCATCCGCCGCTCGGCCACGTCCGAGGCGGACCCCTTCCGGCGTGCCGTGCCCTGGCGGGAGGGCGACCGCTTTCCCGTGGCGCGCCGGGAGGGGGGCGGCACGGCCACCGCGCGCGTGGTGCGCGTCTTCGGCGGGCGCTACGTCTTCGCCGTGGTCGACGCCGACGCCGGCTCGCACGCCGAGCGGTTCCTCGACGACACCGGCGAGGCGATGGACTTCATGCTGCGCGAGGGGATCGGCGTGCTGAGCCGCGTCTACGGCGCCGCCGTGCCCGTCACCAGCGAGGGCTCGGGACAGCTGCTGGTGCTCTTCGCCGCCTGGAACCCCGACCACGGCGCGGGCGGGGCCACCACCTGGCTCCCGCCCGAGGGCGACGGCATCTACAGCTACCTCTGGCTGAACCTGGAGGTGCGCCCGGGCGTGCGCGAGCACTTCGGCATGTTCGACTTCGCCAGCTACCGGCTGAAGGTGCTGGCGCACGAGCTGACCCACGCCTGGCAGATGCGCTGGCTGCACGAGACGCGGGCCGCCGGGGCCCGCCGCGAGGCGCCGTGCGGCCCGGTGTGGGCGCTGGAGGGGAGCGCGGACCTGGTCGCCCTCGACCTGGTGCGCCGCTACCTGGAGATCGGCCTCACCTCCAACTGGGACTGGGACGCCAAGCTGCGCACCGAGAACCGCCACGTCACCTTCGCCCTGGAGCCGGCGGACACGCGCGGCCGCCTGGCCCGCGGCTACTTCGACGCCTCCAGCTTCCTGCGCGACCTGCAGGTGCGGCTGGCGCGCCGCGGCGTGCCGCAGGACGACGCCCTGGCCGAGGTGGCGCGTGGCGCCGTGGAGGGATGGCACGGCTTCGACGCGCTGGGCGGGCGCCGCGAGGGGCTGAAGGCCCGCATCGGCGCCGTGCTCGGCGCCGGGTGGGACCCGGCCGACGCCGTGCTCCTCTGGACGCTGGCGCAGGCGCTGGACGACGCCACCGAGAACCCCGAGTTGGACAACCCCGTCTACCACCGCGCGGGCGACCCCGACGCGCGCTACAGCTGGAAGCCCGCCGCCGACGAGGTGCGCCTGGGCCGTTCCTTCACCCGCCCCGTGCAGCACGCGGCCGGGGGGAGCTTCTACCTGCAGGTGGAGGACGAAGGCGCCGGCGGCGTGCTCTCGGCCCGCTCCACCCTCCCCGGCGCGCGCTGGATGATCGCGCGGAGCCGCTGACCCTTCCCACCACCCACAGCGAGGAGCCGAGAGATGAAGTTCATGGTGCGCATCGCCATCGTCGCCGCCACGCTGGCCGTGGCCGGGCTGGCCGGCGTCAAGTCCGCCTCCGCCGAGACCCGCGTTTCCTGTCTCCCGTGGGGCGGGGAAGTGGCAACCTGTTCCCATCCCGCCGGATAAGCCGCGGCCGCACCCGCCGCTCGAGCCCGGCGCCGCCCCGTGCGGCGCCGGGTTTTTTCGTCAACTCACGCCCGGAGTTCCATCCGTTCCTTCCGCCTTGCGGCACGATCACCTTCCCATCCCGTTACACGTTCCAAATGTTTAAAATCTGTTACGCCAGAGGGAGCACAAGTGTTTGTTTTTCAGGGATTTGTGCAGTTGCGTGCCAGTGGAGAAAGTGTTAACGTGCGGCAGCGCAGCATTCGCCGGGCAGTACCGCCCCTGGACGTTCCCGGCAGCCAGACTGCGGATCCCACTCACGCACGCGGCAACCAGGGGCGAGCGCCGCACTCGCGGCGCAGCACCGCACACCGACCACCGACGTGTTGTCCGCCGCCGGCCGTTCCTGGCCGTTGCGGCGCCCGTTGCGCTTCGCGCCGCGGAGCGCTCCACCCCGCGCTCACCAGGAGTGCCATGCGACGCTACCAGCCGTATGTCCCACACGCCGCAGTCCTGGCGCTGCTCGTGGCCGCGGCGGCGTGCACGGACCGGGGCGGCAGCCCGCTGGGCCCGGAGCCGCCGGGCGGAGAGCCCGTCGAGCCCGACAAGTCGCTGACCTTCGCCGTGCAGTGCACGAGCAACGTGGCCGCCCGCTCCGTCACCTGCGCCCCGCCGCCGGCGTCGTCCGGCGCCGCCGCGGGCGACATCATCGTGGGTTCGCAGGGCACCTACGTGCAGGTGACCACCAGCAACGTGGCCTACAACGGCGGCACGGGGCAGTTCACCTTCGACATGACCCTGCAGAACCTGATCGAGCAGCCGATCGGGACCACCGACGGGACCGTGGCCCACCCCGCGGGGAACCGCGTCTTCCTGCACAGCGGGCCCACGGTGACCTCGGGGGCCGGTGTGGCCGCGGTGTTCCCCGACGGCTTCGGCACCTTCACCGCCGCCGGGCAGCCGTACTACGCGTACGTGGGGATGCTGGCGCAGAGCCAGGTCTCCGCGACGCGAAGCTGGACCTTCATCATCTCGCCCACGGTGCTGACCTTCGACTTCACCCTCTACGTGTCGGCGCCGGTCGAGTACCCGGACGGCTACATCACCCTCGACGGACAGCTCCCCGGGTACGCGTACGGGAACCTGCACCCGGGCGACACCGAGGCGCTGGCGGCCGTCATCAAGACGGCGGTGGGCACCCCGGTGGCCGGCACCGTCACCTTCGGCACCACCGACCCGCTCTGCGCCACGGTCGACGGGGGCGGCGTGGTCACCGGGGTGCGCGCGGCCACCTGCCAGATCACCGCCACCGCGGGGCTCCGCACCGGGAGCATGAGCTTCGACGTCACCGGCGCCGTCCGCACCTGGGACGGGAGCCAGTCGGCGGACTGGAGCGACGGCCTCAACTGGGTGGGCGACCTGACCCCGGCCGCCGTGGACTCGGTGCTGATCCCCACCGGCGTCCCCAACTTCCCGGCGCTGGTGGCCGCCACCGCCATCGGCGGGGTGCAGGTGGACGACGGGGCCACCCTCTCGCTCGGCGCCTTCGACCTCACCGCCAGCCAGAACGTGGCCACGGGCTACACCGTGGGCTCGGGGATCCTGGGGACCACGGGCTCGCTGGTGCTGGCCGGCACGGGGAAGACGGTGATGGGGCGCGTCCCGATCACGCTGGTGACGGGGACGTACTCCCTGGCCGGCAACCTCTTCGGGGTGGCCCCGGAGACGATCGACGACGGCAGGCTGGACAGCGATAGCTACGAAATCGGCATCGACTCGCAGTGATCCCTCGACGTGGAGACACCGCCATGAAGCTTCGCAGCATCGTTCCCGCAGTCCTCGCCGCCGGCGTCCTCGGGCTGGCCGTGGAGACGGCCGCGGCCCAGTCCCCCGTGCTCCTCCGCCTGCGCGCCGGCGCGCCCCTCGGCGAGCGCTTCCGCGTCGACAGCTCGGGCGCCTTCGTGGCGTTCGGCTTCGTCCGCGACGTCGGCAACACCACCGGCTGCGCCGCCCAGCTTCCCGCCAGCGGCGCGGGAACCCGGTTTCTCTGGCACCCCTGCCGCGGCGCGGTCCGCTTCGGGCGTGCCCCCATCGGCGCCGGGGCGACCACCTGGGACGACGCCAACATGGACGACTTCACCTTCGCCGGCGGCAACCAGGTGACCGCCAGCGACTACGGCGCCTTCGCCTACGGCGACCAGGTGACCGTCTCCTCCACCGTGGGCGTGGGCTTCGGCTCGGGGGTCACGGTGAGCGGCACGGCCGGCTTCAGCGCCGGGGCGAGCAACGTCTGCTCCGGCTTCGCCTGCACCGCCATCGGCTACACCGTGCGCGCGGGCGGGCAGGGCTCGGTGGCGCTGGGCTACCGCACCACCGCCAACAACGACTACTCGGTGGCGCTCGGCTACCGCGCCTCCAACAACACCCACACCGGCACCATGGTGATGGGCGACGAGTCCACCACCGACTCGGTGCGCAACCAGGCCGACAACGAGTTCCGCATCCGCTACAACGGCGGGGTCCGCATCCGCGTGAGCACCGCCGCCAACGGCAACACGCCGGGCGCGGGCGGCAACGTGGGGTGCGACCTGACGGTGGCCGTCCCCAGCTGGACCTGCGCGTCGAGCCGCACGCTGAAGGAGAACTACCTGGCGGTGGACGGCGAGGAGGTGCTCGCCCGGCTGCGCGGCGTCCCGGTGACCACCTGGAGCATGATCGGGGCGGACCACCGGGTGCGGCACATGGGACCCGTGGCCGAGGACTTCTACCGCGCCTTCGGGCTGGGGCTGGGCGAGACCGCCATCGGCCTGGGCGACATCGACGGCGTGAACCTGGCCGCGGTGAAGGCGCTGGAGGCGCGCACCATCGCGCTGCAGGCGGAGCTGGCGCGGAAGACCGCCCGGGTGGAGACGCTCGAGGCGCAGCTGGCCGCGGTGACGCGGCGGCTGGAGGCGCTGGAGAAGGCCCCGAAGCGCTGACGGCGCGCGAGTCCTTCCGCAGCACGAACGAGGGGCGGCGGACCGGGAGGTCCGCCGCCCCTTTCCCGTTGCCCGCGCAGCCTCAGGCCTCGGAGTGCGGCGCGCCGCGCAGCGCGGCCAGCTCGCGGGCGCGCTCGCCGGCCTCGCGCACGCGCTGCCAGTCGCCCGCGACGG
>DASUNK010000502.1:0-4030 GCA_036277195.1 Longimicrobiaceae bacterium
CGGCGGGTTCAGGATCACCAGGTCCGCCGGCAGGTGCGCGGGGAGGAGCGCCTCCACCGCGCCCGCCACGAACTCGGCGCCCGGGGGCGCGGACCGCCGCGCCTCCTCCACCGCCTGCGGGTCGAGCTCGATCCCCACCACCCGCGCCCCGGCGCGCGCCATCCGCCGCGCGTGCAGCCCCACGCCGCAGTAGGCGTCGACCACGGAGAGGCCGGCCACCGCGCCGGCCTTTTCCGCGACGTGCGCCTCCAGCCGCGCCGCCGCCCCGCGGTTCACCTGCAGGAAGGCGGCGCCGGAAAGCTCCACCGTCTCGTCGCCCCACGTCTCCGGCAGCCCCGGCGCCCCGGCGATCAGCTCGGCCCCGGCCTCGGCGCGCCGGTGCCAGACGGAGACCAGCCCCGGCACGAGCTCCACCAGCTCCTGCGGCCGCCCGGGCGAGAACCCGCCCTCCACCAGCAGCGACACCTCGCCCCCCGCGCTGGCGCGCAGCGTCAGCCGCAGCCGCTCGCCCGAGGGGAGGCGCCGCGCGTCCGGGCCCCAGTGCGCGCGCAGCCCGTCCCAGGCGCGCGCGAGCGGCTCCTCGGGGAGCAGGCAGGCGCCGTCGAGGTCGACGATGGCCTCCGGGTCGCCGAGGGCGTGGAAACCGGCCTCGACCTCCCCCCGCTCGCCGCGGCGCAGCGCGAACGACACCCGGTTGCGGTAGCGGAACTCGGCCGGCGAGGGAACCACCTCCGGCGGCTCCACGGCGACGCCGCCGATGCGGGTGAGCGCGTCGGCCACGATGCGCGCCTTGGCCCGCAGCTGCGCGGGGTACGGCAGGTGCTCCAGCGTGCAGCCGCCGCAGCGCGCGTAGAAGGGGCAGGGCGCCTCGCGCCGCTCGGGCGAGGGCTCCAGCACGCGCAGCAGGCGGCCGCGCGCCCAGCGGTCGCGCCGCTCGGTGAGGACCACCTCGGCCAGGTCGCCCGGCGCGGTGCGGTGCACGAAGGCCACCCGCCCGTCCGACAGCCGCCCCACGCCCTCGCCCCCCGCCGCGATGGAGTCGATCCGCAGCACCACCGGCCGCGGCGGCTGCGCCGGTCCCCGGCCGCGCCCTCCGCCGCCGCGGCGGCGCTCGCTCACCGCCCTCTCCAGCCGCCCGCGCGCCCGCGCCAGGCGCTCCCTCCGCCCGCCGACGAGCCCGCCTGCACCCGCGCGGCCGCGGCGCGCAGGGTGCGGCGCTCCTCCTCCAGCAGCGCCGCCGCCAGCGCCGCCGCGCGCACCTTCTCCTCGTCCGGCGCCGCACCCAGCAGCACCTCCTCGTGCGTCTCCAGGTAGCGGATGTCGAGCGTGCCGGCACGGAAGTCCGGCTCGTCCATCACCCGCAGGTGGAAGGGCACGCTCGTCTCCACCCCCTCGATGCGCAGCTCCAGCAGCGCGCGCCGCATGCGGTCGATGGCCGCCGCGCGCGTGGGCGCGTGCACGATGAGCTTGGCCAGCATGGGGTCGTAGAAGAGCCCCACCTCCACCCCGGAGGCGATGGCGCCGTCCCAGCGCACCCCCGGGCCCGCGGGGAGCACCAGCGTGCCGATGCGTCCGGTGGAGGGGAGGAAGGAGTTGAAGGGGTCCTCGGAGGTGATGCGGCACTCGATGGCGTGCCCGCTCCAGCGGATCTCCTCCTGCCGGAAGGGGAGCGGCTCGCCGGCGGCCACGCGGATCTGCCACTGCACCAGGTCGATCCCCGTCACCAGCTCCGTCACCGGGTGCTCCACCTGGATGCGCGTGTTCATCTCCAGGAAGTAGAAGCGCCCGTCCTGGTAGAGGAACTCCACCGTCCCCGCGCCCTCGTATTGCACCGCGCGCGCGGCGGCCACGGCGGTCTCGCCCATGGCCGCGCGCTCCTCGGGCGTCAGCACGGCGCTGGGCGCCTCCTCCACCAGCTTCTGGTGGCGGCGCTGGATGGAGCACTCGCGCTCGCCCAGGTGCAGGGTGTTGCCGTGGCGGTCGGCCAGGAGCTGGATCTCGATGTGGCGCGGCCCCTGGAGGTACTTCTCGATGTAGACGGAGCGGTCGCCGAAGGCGGCCTGCGCCTCGTTCCCCGCCGCCTCGAAGGCGCGCTCGATCTCGCCCTCGCCGCGCACCACGCGCATCCCCTTCCCGCCCCCGCCGGCCGCGGCCTTGAGGAGCACGGGATAGCCCACCTCGGCGGCGGTGCGGCGGGCCTCGGCGGCGTCGCGCAGGGGCTCGGCGGTGCCGGGGACCACGGGCACTCCGGCGGCGATGGCGCGCTTGCGGGCCTCGGTCTTGTCGCCCATGGCGGTCACCGCCTCGGGCGAGGGGCCGATGAAGGTGAGTCCCGCGTCGCGCACGGCCTGGATGAAGGGCGCGCGCTCGGAGAGGAAGCCGTAGCCGGGGTGGACGGCCTCGGCGCCGGAGCGCTTCGCCACCTCCACCAGCAGGTCGCCGCGGAGGTAGCTTTGCGCCGAGGGGGGCGGGCCGATGAGGTAGGCTTCGTCGGCGGCGAGCACGTGGGGGGAGAGGCGGTCGGCCTCGGAGTAGACGGCAACGGCCTCCACGCCCAGCTCGTGCGCGGCGCGGATCACGCGCAGGGCGATCTCGCCGCGGTTGGCCACCAGGATCTTCTTGAACACGCGCTCGGTCCGGCTCGGGTCGGTCGGGTGAGGTGCCGCGAAGGCGCCAAACTACCATCGGCCCGCCACCTTGGCGAGCCGATGCATTGGAAATCCTTCGCTTCGAGGCCCGCAGCTATCCGGAGGTGGCGGTGAACAGTACGACCCGTATCCCCTCGCCCCTTATCCGCTGTAGCCGCCGGTCGTTGGTGATGAACCACTCCGCGCCGTACTCCAGTCCTGTCGCGAAGTGTAGCGCATCAGGCGTGCGCAGCGTGTGCTTCGAACGGAGCTGAGCCGCGCGCTCTGCGATACCGGTGGTCACGTCCAGCACCCGGAGATTGGGAATCGAGCGGATGGCACTGGAAAGTCCCCGCGCCCGCACCGGCTCGCTGCGCCCGTAAAATGGGACGAGTAGCTCCGTGAGCACGACGACGGACGCACAGCCGGTCAGCCGGCCGTCCACCATTCGCTCGAAGAGTTCGGCCGCCTGGCTGTAGTAGCCGGGGTGTCGTTCGAGGTAATAGACGAAGGCGGGCGTGTCGAACAGAACGATGGCACCGTCCGGCACCTTGCCGATGCTCACCGATCCCACTCGTCCCGATCCCGCTCGATCTCCTCGGCATACCCGCGCCACATCGGGCCGCCGAACTCCGCAAGCCGTTCCAGGGCGGACTTCGGCGCCTTGCGAAGCACGACGTGCTCGTCCTCGGGCTCCATGAGGATTTCGTCGCCAGGCTTGAGGCCGAGCTTCCGCCGGATCTCTGCGGGAATGACGATCTGGGACTTGCTGCTGAGCCGTGCCCTTGGCATGTCTCTCCTCCGGTTGCTTTACACTAAGGTAAAGCAGCCCTGCGGCGACGACAAGGGAGGCGCGTTACCCCAGGTAGCGCGTTCGCAGGATCTCCAGGTGGTGCTCCGCGTGGCCGGCGACGATGTGGGCGAGCGCGCGCACGCTCACCGCGTTGTCGTTCGCGGTGCCGCGGCGCGCGGCGGCCTCCGCGTCCACGCTGCGGAAGAAGGCGAGCGTGGCCTCCCGCACCGCCTCCCACTCCGCCACCAGCGACTCCAGCGGGCGCGCGTCGAACCCCGCAGCCGCCACGTAGGCGTTCTCGTCGAAGCCGGGAAGCGGCGTGGCGTCGCCCCGGGCGATGCGCAGCGCACGGTAGGTTATGATGCGCTCCGTGTCCGCCAGGTGCCCCGCCACCTCGCGGATGCTCCACTTCCCCTCCGCGTAGCGGTGCCCGTGCAGCGCCTCCGGCAGCCCGCGCAGCAGCGCGGGGACGCCGGTCCGCTGCGCCTCAGCAGCGCCAGGACGTCGCGCCCCGCTACGCGCGCCACGTAGCCGGCGTAGAAGGGTGCGTACTCGCCGGCGCCGGGGGGCTCGAGCGCCGCCGCGGCCGTGGTGGTCTCCAAAGGTCGCC
>DASUNK010000503.1:0-5490 GCA_036277195.1 Longimicrobiaceae bacterium
GGAGTGCTCCAGCCCGCTCACGCCGTCGATCACCTGCGTCAGGTTCATGGGGTGGTTGCCCGCCGTCTCCGAGAACACGTTCAGCCCCAGCTCGCGCGCGGCCGCCACGGTCTGGTGCCGGTCCTCGCGGGTGAACTGCACGTAGTCCTTGAGCGCCGTGGCGCCCAGGTCGCGGTTGTAGCGCACGTGCTCCCGCGCGTCGGCGTACGAGTCGACGGGGCGGAACAGCCTGGGGCGGAAGTGGCGCAGCCCGTACATCGGCGAGCCCACCGAGAACAGCCGCGGCCCCGTGATGCGCCCGGCGCGCAACAGGTCCGAGACCGGGAAGTCCTTCTCGGCCGTGCCGTACAGCTCGTACATGGTGGTGACGCCGTGGGCCAGCGCCGCCAGCAGCCCCGCGTGACGCTGCTCCACCACGTTCAGCGCCGAGAGCTCGCTGTTGTAGTGCGCGTGGCTGTCCACCATCCCCGGCATGATCGTCTGCCCGCGCAGGTCGTACACCTTCGCCCCCGCGGGCACGGGCACCTCCGTCCCCACCGCGGCGATGCGGCTCCCCCGCACCACCACCGTCGCGTTCTCCAGGACGCGGTCCTCCCCGTCCATCGTCAACACCCGCGCGCCGGTGAAGGCCACCACGCCCTCCGGCGCCGCCACGTCGTACGCCAGCGCCAGCTCCGTGCGGCGCGACTCGGGCCGGCCGGCGACGATGTCGTCCACCGCCTTCTCGTGGAAGTCGCGCCCGCGCGTCCACGCCAGGGTGCGCGAGTCCGCCGACCAGGCCAGGTACACGCCGTCCTCGTCCTCGTCCACCCGTTTGCTGAAGCCGCGGCGGTCGTACGGGCTCACCGTCACCGTCTTCCCGATCCACTCCAGCGGGGTCACGAAGGTGCGGTGATACTCGCGGAAGGCGATCCAGCGCGCGTCGGGCGAGACCACGGCCTCCACGGCGTGCGGGAACTCGTACAGCCGCTCCTCCTCCGCGCCGTCCAGGCGGACGCGCTTCACCGCCAGCACCGAGTCGTTCACGTACTCGGTGAAGTACAGCCGCTCGCCGCCTGCGGCGAAGGTGACCGACGGCGGGTGCTTGCCGGCGAAGTTGGCGGTCCACTCCACCTCCGTCACCCGCCGCTCGCGCCCGTCCGGCCCCACCAGGGCCAGCTCGAAGCGCGACTCGTTCTCCAGCCGCTGCCCGCTGTGGTGCCGCCCGCCGCCGCGCAGAAAGGCCAGCGTGCGCCCGTCGGGCGAAAGGGCCAGCGCGCCGTACTGCGCCGGCCGCGTCGTCACCCTGCGCCGCGCCCCGCCGTCCACGCCCTGCGCGTAGACGGCGCCCAGCGAGTCGTCCGTCCAGGCGGCGTAGAAGACGGTGCGGGTGCGCGGGTCGTAGACGGGGCTGGTCTCGTGCGCGGGGGAACTAGTGAGATTGCGGGTGCGCGCACCTTCCCTCAGGTGCAGGTCGCCCAGCGCCTCGAAGAGGATGCCGCGCTCCGTCCGCTGGCTCCAGCGGTGCGAGCGCGTCTCCGCCCGCCCCTCGGGCACCGCCACGGGAAAGCGCAGCGGCCGGGCCAGCTCGCGCTGCACCCGGGCGCGGAAGGGGATGACGCGCGCCTGCCCCGTCTCCACGTCCACCGCCGTCAGTTTGCCGCCGCGGGCCAGGACGAGCTCGCGGCCGCCCGGGTGCCAGGCGATCCCCGGATACACGCCGTAGTGGTAGGCGGAATACTCCTGCCGGTCGCGGTCCAGCCCGCGCAGCAGCACCCGCTCGGTGCGCGTCTCCAGGTCGTGCAGCACCAGCACGGTCTCGCGGTCGTCGCGGTGGACGTAGGCCAGCCGCCGGCCGTCGGGCGAGAGCGTGGGGTTCAGGGCGCCGCCGGGGCGCTCGATGAACACCGAGAGCTCGCCCGTCTTCAGGTCGTATCGCTTGATGCGCGCCCCGCTGGCGTACAGCTGCCGGTCGAGGTGCTCGAAGTAGACGGCGCGGCGCGCGGTGTCTTCCACGAACTGGTTGACGGGCTGGAACGTCGTCGTGTGGATGAGCTCCTGCGGCGTGCCGTGCAGGTTGAAGCGCAGCCCCTTGCTGCGCCCCCCGTGGTCCGCGTGCGCCCCGTACACGTGCCGCCCGTCGGCCGACCAGGAGCCGTGGTAGACGGGCAGGTCCATCCGGCTGACGTTGGCCAGCGAATCCGTGCCCCGCGCCAGCGTCCACAGGTCGTCGTTGCCGTCGCGGTCGGAGGTGAAGAGGATGCGCCTGCCGTCCGGGCTGTAGCGCGGCTGCATGTTCCACGAGCGCCCGCGGGTGAGCGCGCGCGCCTCGCCGCCGGCGTACGGAAGCTCGTACAGGTGCCCCAGCAGGTCGAAGACCAGGGTGCGCCCGTCGGGCGACACGTCCACGCTCATCCACGAGCCCTCCTCCACGGTGAAGTCGGCCGTGGTGGTGGGCGCCCGGGCGTCCTCGATGCTCCACTTGCCGGTGTCGCGCTGCGCCGGCGGGGCCGGGGCCTGCCCGAAGGCGGCGGACGGGAGGACGGCGGTGGACAGGACGAGAGCGAGGGAGAGCGCGGGTGCGTGACGGCGCATGGGGAGATGTCCTCGGGGATGAACAACCCTCCCCCAGAATTGGGGGAGGGTGGGCGAGTAATGCGAGCCCGGGAGGGGGCCCTCAGAACACGCTGACGCTCAGGTACTTCTTGGGGTCGCGGCGGATCTCGTCCGTCAGCTGGCTGATGTTGGCCACCGCGCGGTTCAGGTTCACGTAGAGCGAGTCGTCGGCCGCCAGCCGGCCCAGCGTCCCCTCCCCGCGCTCGATCCGCCCCGCCACCACCGCCAGCGACGCGCTCGCCGACTGCAGCGAGGCGGTGGCCTGGTCGAGCTTGAAGGTGAGCGAATCGGTGCGCGCCATCGCCCGCGCCAGCTCCGGCCGCGTGGCCGCCCCCTCGATTCCCTCCGCCGAGCGGCGCAGGCTCCCGGTGAGCGCCGCCAGCTCGCGCCGCTGCTCCGCCGCCAGCGCGGTGAGCTGCGTCAGCAGGGCGCGCATCTGCTGCGTGCTCTCGCTCATGGCGCCCACGTTCCGCTCCGAGAGCAGCTGCTGCGCCCGCAGCAGCACCGTGTCCGCCCGCGGCGCCAGCTCCTCGGCGGTGTCCACCAGCTCCGAGGCCTTCCCCGAGAGCCCGCCGACGCTCTCCACCGCCGGGAGCACGCCGCGGTTCTCCAGCCGCTCGGGCGAGCTCCCCGCCAGCACGTCCACCACCATCTCGCCCAGCAGCCCCTTGGCCGCCAGCTGCACCCGCGAGTCGTCCGGCACCTCGTACTCGCGCTGCAGCTCCAGGCTCATCACCACGTGGTCGCCGGCGATCTGCAAGTCGTGCACGCGGCCGATGTTGACGCCGCGCAGCTGCACCGGGTCGCGCTTGCGGATGCCCCCGGCGTCTTCCAGCACCGTGGTCACGTAGTAGCGCCCGCGGAAGGTGCCCGGGTCGGTGAGGATGAAGAGCGCCACCAGGATGCAGAGGAGCCCGGCGAGCACGAAGAGTCCCACCTGCACCTCGCGCCGCGGCGACCGGGGTGGAGTCACGAGGTCCAGCTCCTGCTGGGAGAGTCGGTTGCGCGGGCCCGCCAGGGCGGGGCCGCCGTTCGCACGCTGGATCATACGGCCTCGGCCTCGAGGAGCTCGGCGTGGGGCACGTCGCGCTCCAGGAAGGCGCGCACCAGCACGTCGTCGCTGGCGCGGAACTCCCCGGCCGTCCCCACGAAGCGGATGCGGCCGTGGTCCAGGAGCGCCACCCGGTCACTGATGGGCAGGGCGCCCTCGATGTCGTGGGTGACGATGATGGAGGTGATCCCCAGCTCGCTCGCGAGCTGCGCGATCAGCCGGTGGACCACGGTGCCGTTGACGGGGTCCAGCCCCGTCACGGGCTCGTCGTAGAGGAGGATCTCGGGCCGGCCCACGATGGCCCGGGCCACCCCCACGCGCTTGCGCATGCCGCCGGAGAGCTCGGAGGGAAGTTTCCCCATCACCTTGGCGGCGTCAAGGTTCACGTGCTCCAGCGCCTCGGAGACGCGGCGCAGCACCTCGCGCGGCCCCAGCGCGCGGATCTCCTGGTCCGAGAGCCCCTGCGACACGTTCTCGTAGACGCTCATCGAGTCGAAGAGGGCGGAGTTCTGGAAGACGTAGCCGGCCTTGCGGCGCACCCGCTCCAGCGCCTTCCGCCCCCCGCGGAACACGGACTCGCCCTCCACCACCACGTCGCCCCGGTCGGGGACGATCAGCCCGATGGTGGTCTTGAGCAGCACGCTCTTCCCCGTCCCGGAGTGGCCCACCACGGCGAGCGTCTCGCCGCGCCCCACGGCGAGGTCCACCCCGCTCAGCACGGGGTGGTCGAAGGCCTTCCAGAGGTTGCGGTACTCGACCATCGGGTCGCCCACCGCGGGCTCCAGCGTCATCGCGGTCCTCGTCGTCTCGTTCAGTTCAGCAGCAGCGGCGGGAAGAGCGCGTCCAGCACCAGCACCGAGAGCGTCATCAGCACCACCGCCGAGGTGGTGGAGCGCCCCACCCCCTCGGCGCCGCCGCGCGTCTCCAGCCCCATGTGCGAGGAGACCAGCGGGATCACGAAGCCGAAGGAGGCGGCCTTGAGCAGGGAGTAGAAGAGGTCCCAGTTGTGCCAGAAGACCCCCGCCCCGTAGCGGAAGGCGTCCATCCCCAGCCCCAGCGTCGACTGCGCGGCCACCATCCCCGAGAGGATCCCCGCCAGGTTGCACATGGCCACCAGCACCGGGACCACGATCACCCCCGCGATGATGCGGGGGGCCACCAGGGTGCGCACCGGGTCGCGCCCCAGCGAGTGGAGCGCGTCGATCTGCTCGGAGACCTGCATGGTCCCCAGCTCGGCGGTGATGCGGGCCCCCACCCGGCCGATGAGCACGATGGCGGTCATCACCGGGCCCAGCTCCAGCACCACGCTCTCGGTGACGATGCCGCCCAGGAAGTAGAGCGGGACGCCGCCGCTGAACTGGTAGCCGCCCTGCTGCGAGGTGACGATGCCGCCCAGCATCCCGGTGACCAGCACGATGGGGATGGAGCCCACGCCCATCCAGTACATCTGCCGCGCCAGGTCGCGGAGGCCGATCCGCCCGCGGAAGAGGAGCGTCACCGTCTGCCACACCAGCAGCCCCATGCCGCCGGCGTGCGCCGCGAAGCGCTCGCTGGCGCGCCCGACGCCGGCCAGCAGGCGCTCGCCCGCCGCGAGGAGGAAGGAGCGCCGCGGGGGCCCGCGCGGGGCCTCCGGGGCGCTCGCCTCCGCTCCGGGCGGGGCCTCCTCCTCCAGCAGCGGTCCGGGTGATTCCGACATCGAGCCTCGAAAATGGAAAGCGCTCAGTACACCCGGCCGTGGTCGGCGTGCCCCAAGCCATTGCCCCGGGGAGAGATATGGGCCCCCTCCCTGGCTCGTAAACCTCGCCTGTCCCTCCCCCGTTCCGGGGGAGGGGGGCGAGCCTGAG
>DASUNK010000504.1:0-5550 GCA_036277195.1 Longimicrobiaceae bacterium
ACCCGCTCGCCGCTCGGGGTGAAGAAGAAGGGCCGCGTGGCCTGCACCACCCGGTGCCGCTTCTCGGCCGCGGGGGCGGCGGCCGGCGCCGCGGGCTGCCCCTCGCCGGGCTTCTCGTCGGTGGCCATCAGTCCCCCAGCTCCAGCTGGTTCTTCACCAGCGTGTAGTAGCTCCCGCGCAGCGCCGTCAGCTCCGCGTGCGTGCCGCGCTCGATGATGCGCCCCTTCTCCAGCACCACGATCTGGTCCGCGTTCTTCACCGTGCTCAGCCGGTGCGCGATGATCACCACCGTGCGCCCGCGGAAGAAGGTCTGCAGGTTGTCGATGATGGTGCGCTCGGTGTTGGCGTCGAGCGCGCTGGTGGCCTCGTCGAAGAAGAGGAAGTCCGGGTCCTTGTAGATGGCGCGGGCGATCAGCACCCGCTGCCGCTGCCCCGCGCTCATCCCGATGCCGTCGCGGCCGATCTTGGTGTTGTAGCCCATCGGCAGCGACTCGATGAAGGTGTGGATGTCGGCCATGCGCGCCGCGTAGAGCAGCTTCGCCCGGTCGATCTCGTCGTCGCCCACCGCGATGTTGGCCGCCACCGTGTCGCTGAAGATGTGGCCGTCCTGCATCACCACCCCGCAGCGGCTGCGCACCGCCCGCGCCGAGAGGTTGCGCAGCGGCGTGTTCCCCAGGTAGAGCTCGCCCTTCACCGGGTCGTAGAACTTCAGCAGCAGCTTGAGCAGGGTGCTCTTCCCGCTCCCGCTGGAGCCCACCACCGCCGTCACCTTCCCCTCGGGGATGTCCAGGTCCAGGTCCTGGAGCACCAGGTCGGAGAGGGGACCGCCGTAGTGGAAGTTCACGCTGCGCAGGGTGAAGGCGCGGCTGTCGGGGAGCGCCAGCACCTTCTGCTCCAGGTCCTCCTCGTTGCCGTGCTGGTGGATCTCGCCCAGCCGGTCGAGCGAGATCTTGGCGTCCTGCGCCACCTGGGTGAAGCCGATGAGCTGCGAGAGCGGCGAGTTGAGCTGCCCCACGATGAATTGCACCGACACCAGCATGCCGAGCGTCAGGTCGCCCTCGATCACCAGCTTCGCGGCCAGGAAGGTGAGGGCGATGTTCTTCAGCTCGTTGAGCGCCTGCGCCCCGCCCTCCTGCAGCTGCGACACGGAGAGCCCGCGCAGGTTCACCCGGAAGAGGCGCGCCTGCACCCGCTCCCACCGCCAGCGGCGCTCCTGCTCGGCGTTGGCCAGCTTGATCTCGGGCATGGCCTGCACCAGCTCCACCAGCGCGTTCTGGTTGGCCGACATCTCCGAGAAGCGCTGGAAGTCGAGCTCGCGCCGCTTCCCCAGGAACAGGAGCACCCAGGCCACGTGCAGCACGCTCCCCACCAGGAAGACCGCGAAGAGGAGCGGGTTGTAGAGCGCCAGCACCCCGCTGAACACGATCAGGGTGAAGAAGGCGAAGACCACGTTCAGCGTGCTGGCGGTGATGAACTGCTGGATGCGCGTGTGGTCCTGGATGCGCTGCAGGATGTCGCCCACCGTGCGGGTGTCGAAGAAGGGCACGGGGAGCTTCATCAGCTTGATGAGGAAGTCGGAGATCACCGACACGTACATCCGCGTCCCGATGTGGAAGAGGATGCGGTTGCGGATGAACTCCACCACGGTGCGGCTGAAGAACAGCGCCAGCTGGGCGATGAGCACCGCGTTGACGAAGGACAGGTTCTGCGTGGCGATGCCCTGGTCCACCACGGCCTGGGTGAGGAAGGGGAAGATGAGCTGGAGCATCGAGGCCACGAACATCCCCAGCGCCACCTGCACGAACCAGGGCTCGAAGCCGCGCAGGTACCTGAACAGGAAGCTGAGCTGCTTGCGCTTGGTGGGCTCCTGGTCCGCCTGGCGGTAGAAGTCCGGGGTGGGCTGCAGCAGGAGGACGAACCCCGCCTCGCGCCCGCGGTAGTCGAGCGAGGAGAAGTGGCGGCGGAACTCGGTGGTGGAGACGCTCACCACCCCGGTCTCGGGGTCGCTGATGTCCACCCGGTCGCCGCGCACCGCGTAGACCACCACGAAGTGGTTCTGCCGCCAGTGCACGATGGCTGGGAGCGGCGCGTGCTCCAGGAAGTGGTCCACCGACACCTTGGCCGCGCGCGTGCGGAAGCCGATGCTCTCCGCCGCGTAGGCGATGCCGAGCAGGGAGACCCCCTGCCGGTCGATGTAGCTGCGGTCGCGCAGGAACTGCAGCGAGTAGCGCCGCCCGTAGTGCTTGGCCACCATGCGCAGGCAGGTGGGGCCGCAGTCCATGGCGTCGTGCTGCCGCATCGCGGGGAAGGGCTTGCGCAGGTTCATCCGGGAACGGAGGGTGGAGAGCATCGGGTCGCGCGCTGGGGGTTCGGGGGCCGGCGGGTCAGTTCCACCGGGCGGCGTACGGGTCGTAGCTGCACTTGGCCGGCTTGGAGAGCGGGTCCGCCGGGTCGCGGACGAAGGCGCGGCAGTCGGTGCAGAGGTAGCGGAACTCGCAGTCGCGGCAGGTCTCCACCTGGTCCTTGGTGATCCCCCACAGCGCGCGGAACGCCGGGTCCTCCACCGCCGCGCGCAGCGGCACCTGCGCGGCGTTGCCGAAGGAGCGGCGGAGCGAGGGGCAGTTGCGGATCTCGCCGGCCGCGTCCACCGAGAGCTTGCGGTTCAGGCAGCTGTTGAAGGCCCGCGCCTCGGCGAAGCCCTCCAGCGAGGGGACGAACCACTCCGGCCCCACCAGCCCGCAGTGGGCGTGCGAGTCGACCACCTCGGTGCGGTGGAAGATCACGGTGTCGAGCCCGCCGACGCGCTCCACGTGCGTCTCGGGGGCGGAGTGCACCACGATCCCCATCACCCGCTGGTGGCGCAGGCACAGCTCCTCCAGCGTGCGCTCGCCCCAGGCGGGGTCGTGCGGGAGGAGGAGCTCCACCGAGCGCAGCCGCCCGCGCGCCATCTGCCCCAGCACCGCGTCGAGCTCCTCCAGCGGCGCGGGGCGGAAGAAGCGCACCTGCAGCGCCTGGCACCCCAGCGCGTCGAGCTGCGCCAGGAGCGAGGGCCAGTCGTGCCGCGAGCGGGCGTCCACGTCGATCACCGCGTTGGTCACCAGCTCCGGCCGCTCCCAGGTCAGGTCCAGCGGGGGGAAGGCGTCGGGGTCGTCGCACCAGAAGCCGTACTCCTGCTTCACCAGGAAGCCGAAGTATTCGTCGAGGGTGGCGTGGAGGTTGGCCGGGAAGTCGGCCTTGATCTCCTCCAGCGTGTGGTCGCCGTAGCGCTCCAGCACGTCGATCAGCCCGTTGGGCACCAGGTCGTAGCGCTGCCGCTGCAGGTCGCAGAGGGTGCTGCGCCGCGCGCCCCGCACCGGGACGCAGCAGGCGAAGAGCCGGAACACCCGCCGCCCGCTCATCCCTTCCCTCCCACGCAGCGCGAGATCGGCTTGTAGAAGGTGAGGCAGGGATATCCCCTGGCGCGCGCCGGGTCGCTCTCGGCGATGCGCACGGTGACGCCGGTGTAGCCGGTGGGCGAGGCCAGCCGGTAGCTGAGCGGGAGCGAGGCGCCCTCCAGCAGCTCGCGGGGGAGCACCTCCAGGAAGCGCTGCTCGCTCCCCTCGGGGGGCGGCTCGTCCAGGTTGCGGGTGCGCACCTCGGTGCTCACCACCCGCTGCTCTACCGGGCGCGGGGGCGCGGCGGGGGCCGCCGGCGCGGGGGTCACCGGCACGGCCACGGTGCCGGCGGGCGGGGCCTCAGTCGTCGCCATGGCGGCTCTCGCGGATCAGGTGCTCGGCCACCTTCTTCTCCAGGCGGTAGTTGCAGGGGTGCGACACCATCCCGAACTGCCCGGCGGGGTTCACCTCCAGGAAGACGTGCCGCCCGTCGGGGGTGCGGATCAGGTCGAGCGAGCCGGTCTCCAGCCCCACGGCGCGCATCAGCGCGCGGAGCTTCTCCGCCACCTCGTCCGGGAGGCGGTAGGGGACGGAGCGGTTGGGGCGGTCGCGGTTGTAGTGGCGGAAGTCCACGGCGGTCTGCTCGTCCGCCTGCGAGAAGATCGCCATGGCGTAGAGGTCGCCGGCCAGGTAGAAGGCGCGCACCTCGAACGCCTTCTCCACCAGCGC
Source organism: Longimicrobiaceae bacterium (assembly GCA_036277195.1). Classification (GTDB taxonomy): domain Bacteria; phylum Gemmatimonadota; class Gemmatimonadetes; order Longimicrobiales; family Longimicrobiaceae; genus Longimicrobium. Next base: position 4,104 of record DASUNK010000504.1, read on the forward strand.
CTGCACCAGCGAGGGGAAGACGGTTTCGGGGAGGGCGGCCACCTCGTCCTCGGCCGCCTCGGCGGTGTAGAGCCCGTAGCTCGTGCCGAAGAAGGAGAAGACCTCGGCCTCGCCCACGCTCTTGGTGATGATGCGGCCGTGCGCCCGGCGGAAGCGCTCGATCTCGGCGCGGTCGTTGGTCACCAGGGTGGCGGGGATCTCCAGCCCCGCCTCCACCGCGGCGCGGAGCACGGCCAGCTTGCTCAGGCCGGCGTCCTCGGGGCGGGTGAGCCAGCGGGCGCGGTGGAAGAAGGAGAAGAGGGCGCGCGACACCGCGTTCACCTCGCCGGAGAGGTGCCCGGTGATGCGCGCGGCGAGCGTCTCCAGCCCGGGGACGGTGCGCACCCCCAGCGTGCCGGAGCGGCCCCAGCGCCGGAGCCAGACCACGCGCACGTCGCGGTCGGTGAAGTCGCGCCCGTCCAGCCGGAAGCGCAGGTGGGGGCCGGCGCCGTCCAGCTCCAGCCGGAAGGGGTGCGCGGCGGTGAGGTCGTCGCCGTTCAGGCGCACGGCGTCGCCGCCCAGGGCACGCACCCAGTCCACCACCTCCTCGGTGGAGGGCTCCTGGCTGTCCTGGCTGAGCACGAGGATCATCGGTCGGGTGGGGCTCGAAGCGTAGCGTCTGCCGCGGGCGGCGGGGCCGGGCGCGCCGGCGCCCGCCGCTCGCAAGGAGAGGTGACCCGCCGGCCCCGTCACGTCACGTGTGACTGGGTCCTACGGGTACTGCGTACCGCGGGTGCTACTCGGCCGCCACCGGCACGGCCACGAGGTAGATGTGGTCCACGACCAGCTCGTCCGGGCTCCAGGTGCCGTCGGACCAGAGGATGACCGTGTCGTAGTAGCTGTAGCCGATGGGACGCGCGGCCTGGCCGCCGACCACCAGCGAAGCTTCCTTCTCGGACAGGGGCGCGAACATGTCGTTGCTCAGCGCTTCCAGCTCGAACTTCTGGCTCATGAGGTTCTCCTTGCCAGTCGAGAGAGAGGTGAGAGAGGGGGGTTTCGCGACGCGTACCGCAGGGCCGGCAGGTCCAGAGAGTAGGGTCACCGTGGCTTAATATGATCGGACTAATCTTTTCAGTCAAGAAAATCGCAACTGCTACGCGAAGTGTCACAAAGCGCACAAAACCATGTGTTTGCCTTATGAATCTCTTACTACATATGTCTACTAACCCAACTCCGCGTCCGCCAGCGAGTTGATGGTCGTCGGGAAACGTAAGTTATTTTCTAGTCGTCAAAGATGTGGTTTAAAAGCTGGAAACGACCCATTGGGAGCGGCGTGCCTGCGGGCCGGTGGCCCCGGTGGTATGTTCATCGCCCCGAAACGCAGGCCCTCCTCTACCCGGTCTTCCCCATGATCGAGCGCGACCTGAGCGACGACGGCATCCTCACCCTGCGCCTGGCCCACGGCAAG
>DASUNK010000505.1:0-3249 GCA_036277195.1 Longimicrobiaceae bacterium
GCGTGTACCGACCGAGGTGCGCGACATTTAGATTGGGGACTCACCCGCGTCCCTCCCTTACTCGCACAGTGAGGATCGTCGAATGTGCTGAGCCAGAATGTTCTTCGTATCGGCTGCCTTTGCGATCCTCGCGGCCGGATGCGAGGCTTCGCCGGTGGCGACCGATTCGGTTGGTGCCGCCCCTCCTCGGTTCGGCGGGAACACGATGGGTTCCGGCCACCGGGACAGCGGCATCACGGCTCCCGAGACAGATGCCACGACGGCCGCTGATTCAGGCTCGACGGCAGTCGCGGGACAGACGCTCGGCTCCGGGCACTAGAGGATATCGCGAACGACGTTCGGTCATCCTGCTCCGGAGTTGCCGATCACGGATGTGGCGGCTGGATTCCGCGCACGGAATGACAGAGGAGGGAGTCCGCGAAGGCGGACTTCGTGCTGTTGTTGCAGCGACTTCAGTCGCCCGCAACCTCAGAACGTCGCCTCGAGGCCGATCGTGGGGAGGACCGGGAACATGCTGATGCCGCTGCGCGTGGGCGGCGCCTGGTTGTAGTCGAAGAAGTAGAAGAGCACGTTCGAGTTGTTACGCTAACAACATTAGGAACCTCGCCTACGTCTACCTGCTCCCCGCCCGGCAACGGCCAGACCTGCGCGGGAAGAAGGTGGAAGGGCGACCCGCAACGCGGGTTGGACGTGGACCAACTCCGACCGAGCACCCGGTCGCTATACCGCCAGCACGGTGAGCCGATTCCAGACCTGCGCACACGCGAGGGACGGGCGTTCAAGTCGGTGCTGGCACAAGTACGGAAGAGTGCTCCGGAAGGGTGGTACGTAGCGGCCGTGGGGGGAAAAGTGATGTTGGTAGCCGGGAACATGCTGGACTGCTCATCCCGTGCTCCAGATCACGCGATCTGGCGTATCGCGCCGCACAGGAAGGCGCGACTCCAGCGGGAGAGCCCGCGCCCCTGGTGACAGCCTCAAGCTCTCAGCAATCCTGTCAGGTGCAGGTCGCTACGCAACTTGCATAGCCCGCGCATGTGTTGATGGCCGCGCATGTCTGCTGCCCGTAACACGTGCTGTTGGTCGGGAAGCACTCCGCATAGCACGAAATGTCGCAGCTTGCGTCGTACGACGGGATGCACTGACAGGCGGTTTCGTAACAGCTCACCACGCGAGTCGGACACACGACCGGGCCGGTCGCGTAACCCTGCACCGTGCCTTGTACTCCCGTGGTGCCTCTGGTGGTAAACGTCTCTACCGCCAGGTCCTCGATGTGCAGTCGCAGCTTTTTCATCAGTTCCTCTTGAAGCGAGGGGTGAACGACGACCGCCCGTATGCGGCGGTTCGGGGGAAGCCCAAAGTAGAGGCACGCTAGGCTGCATACTTCTTCGTCTCCAAAAAGGTTCCCCAACGGAGCTGCGTTGCAATCGACCTGCCGGAGCCGCGCCGGTAAGGAGACGCGCGTGGGCAGCCGCGCTTGGGAGCGAATCGAGCTTAGAACGTCGCCTCGAGGCCGATGGTGGGGAGGACCGGGAACATGCTGATGCCGCTGCGCGTGGGCGGCGCCTGGTTGTAGTCGAAGAAGTAGAAGAGCACGTTCCTCCGGTTGTACGCGTTCAGCACCTGCAGGTACGGCGTCAGCGTCCCCCACCGCCGCGTGTACGTCTTGCGGAAGGTCACGTCCAAGCGGTGATAGGCCGGGTAGCGCTGCCGGTTGCGCTCCCCCGGCACGATGTAGTACGGAACGTTCGCGTCCTCCGTGATCGGGCGCGGCACCCGGTATCCCCCCTCGATCACGTCCGTCGCGAAACCCACGAACTGCGCCACCGGCCGCGAGTACGGCACCCCCGAGCCGAAGTTCCAGCGCAGCCCGCTCTCGATCCCCCACGGCAGCAGGTACTGCAGCACCACGTCCACGTCCACCCGCCGGTCGAAGATGGGGGGGAAGGTGATCCGCGTGGGCGCCCCCTCCAGCCCCTCCGGCACCGTGGGGTCGGGGAAGGTGCGCTCCGCCTTCAGCAGCGAGAGCGTGGTCCACCCCGTGAGCCGCCCCGCCGTGCGCCGCACCAGCAGGTCCACCCCGTACGAGTAGCCCTCGCCCTCCAGCAGGTCGTCGGCGATGTCGTTGGGGTTCTCGGCGATGTTGAAGTCCGTCACCCCGTGGTAGGCGCGGTAGTAGCCCTCCAGCGAGGCGTACCACGTGTCGCCCCAGAACTTCTCCACGCCGAGCTGCACCTGGTCCGAGACGACGGCCGGCACGTTCTCGTCGGCGGTCACCCAGGTATCGTTGGATACGGGGAGCTGCTCGTCGCGCAGCGAATGCACGAACTGCACGTAGCGCCCCACGGCCAGCTTGACCGCCCCGTCGCGCTGCGCCCCGAAGAAGCGCTTCACCGCCAGCCGCGGCGAGAGGTGCACGCGGGTGTGCCCGCCGGCCGTCCACGCGTCGGCGCGCAGGCCGGGCTCCAGGATCCACGCCTGGCTGCGGCTCCAGCGCAGCTGCCCGTAGCCGGTGGCCAGCACGCCGCTGCGCGCGGCGTCGTAGAACGAGGTGCCGCCCGCCTCGCCGAAGTTGGCGTAGGCCGTGCGCGAGAGCTCGGCCCCGGTCTTCACCGTGAGCTCGGGGCCGAGGGCGCGCCCCAGGTCCGTGCGCAGGGTGAGCTGCTCGATGCGCGAGCCGAAGCGCGTGTCCGCGAAGTCGGTGAAGCCCAGCGCCTCGCCGTAGCGGGTGAAGCCCAGGCGCGTGTCCGCCACCCAGGCGCCGCCCACCGGCTGCTCCCAGCGCACCCCGAGCACGTCGTTCCCCCAGTTCCAGCGCAGGCGCAGGATGCTGACGTCGTCGTCGTCGCCGGGCGGGTCGAAGTCGCTGAGGTCCAGCACGTCCTCGCCGGTGTAGGCGGTGAGGCGCACGCGGCCGCCACCCGCCGTCCCCAGGACCGCACCGAGCTGGAAGTCGGTCAGGTGATAGGGGAAGTCGACCGCGGCGGCCAGGATGGCGTCGAAGTACGAGCGGCGCGCCGACACCAGCCAGCTTCCCTCCTTCCCCCCGAGCACCCCGGCGACACCCTTCGGCAGGCTGGCGTGCAGGGCCACGCGCGAGGCCAGGAGCGACACGCCCATGGCGCCGCCCAGCCCGCCCGTGTCCGGCTGCGTCTCGACGTTGAGCACGGAGGAGACGCGCCCGCCGTGCTCGGCGCCGAAGCCGCCGGCCAGCAGCTCGGCCCGGGCGACGACGTCGGAGTTGAAGACGCT
>DASUNK010000506.1:0-5205 GCA_036277195.1 Longimicrobiaceae bacterium
GCGGTCTCGCGCTCCGCGGTCTGCGTCTGCTCTTCAGCCATTTCTCTCGAACCTTGCTCCCGTTCCGGACTGCAGGCTGCCGATCTGCACCAGCCGGGGGCGGGCGGGGGGCGCGCCCGCGAGCGCCGCCCGGGCCGCGGCCTCGGCGGCGTCGATCTCGACCGGCGCGTCCACGTCCGCCTCCACGATCTCGGTGATGCTCCCCGGCGCGCCGGCTTCCAGCGTGCGCGCCTGCTCGCGCGCGTGGTAGGACGAGCGCACCAGCGGCCCGCTCTCCACGTGCCCGAACCCCAGCTCGCGCTCGCCCACTTCCTTCCAGCGCCGGAACTCCTCGGGCGTCACCCAGCGGTCGAGCGGCAGGTGGTGCGCCGAGGGGCGCAGGTACTGCCCCAGCGTCAGCACGTCCACCCCGGCCTCGCGCAGGTCGCGCATGGAGCGGTGGATCTCTTCCTCGCTCTCGCCCATCCCCAGGATGATGGCGCTCTTGGTGAGCTGCGCCGGGTTCAGCCGCTTGGCCGCGCCGAGCAGCGAGATGGAGCGGCGGTAGCGCCCGCCGGGGCGCACCCAGCGCGAGAGCCGCTCCACCGTGTCGATATTGTGCGCCAGGATCTCGGGGCCCGCCTCCACCACCGCGGCGAGCGCCGCCTCGCTACCCTTGAAGTCGGGGATCAGCACCTCCACCGAGCAGCCGGGGACGCGCGCGTGGATGGCGCGGATGACCTCGGCGTAGATGGCGGCGCCGCCGTCGGGGAGCTCGTCGCGGTTCACCGAGGTGATCACCGCGTGCTCCAGCCCCATGGCCGCCACCGAGTCCGCCACGCGCCGGGGCTCGTCCCAATCCAGCGCGCTGGGGAGCCCGTGCGCCACCGCGCAGTAGCGGCAGGCGCGGGTGCACACGTCGCCCAGGATCATGAAGGTGGCGGTGCCGCTCTCCCAGCACTCGCCGATGTTGGGGCAGTGGGCCTCCTCGCACACGGTGTGGAGGCCCTGCGACCGCATCAGCTCCTTGAGGCGCAGGTAGTTGGGACCGCCGGGGGCGCGCACCTTCAGCCACTCGGGCTTGCGCGCGCGGAACTCCAGCGGCTCCTGCCCCGGGAGCCGCGGCAGGTGGGCCGTTCCCTTGCTCTTGACCGTCCCGTTGTCCTTCCCGGGAGGCGCGTAGCCGCTCATTTCGCCGTCTCCTCGCCGGGCGCCCGCGGGGGGCGCCGGCCGGGTCTCGCTCTCCGGTCCGCACGTCGCGTTCCGCGCTGGAGCCTCGAAACTTACGCCCCGCCCGGAGGCAAGGCAAACGCAAGGGAGTCCTGAGTCCTGAGTCCCAAGTCCTGAACTGCACAGGAACCGTGGACCGGGAGGACTCAGGACTCAGGACTCAGGACTCAGGACTCAGGACTCAGGACTCAGGACTCAGGACTCAGGACTCAGGACTTAGGACTTGAGTACTTGCCGTTGCCTCAGGCGGCTATCCCGTGGAGGGCGGCGCGGCCACCGGCGGGGGGGCCGCCGGCCGAGAGGCCCGCGAAGAGCCGGAAGAGCTCGGGGTCGAGGGAGTGGCCGGCGCCGTCGTGCATGATCTCCAGCGTGCGCTCGTGCGAGAACGCCGGCCGGTAGGGGCGGTCCGTCGCCAGCGCGTCGTACACGTCGGCCACGCACAGGATGCGCGCGGGGAGCGGGATCGCCTCGCCCGCCAGCCCCTGCGGGTAGCCGCTCCCGTCCCACGACTCGTGGTGGTGGCGGATCATCGGGCGGATGTCCCAGGGGAACTCGATGTCGCCGAGCAGCTGCACCCCCGCGTCGGGGTGGCGCTCGATCACCCGGCGCTCGTCCGGGGTGAGCAGCCCCGGCTTGTTGAGGATCTCCGGCGGCACCACGATCTTCCCCACGTCGTGCAGGAGCGCGCCCATGCGGAACCAGAGCAGGACGCCCTCGTCCACCCCCGCCGCGCTGGCCAGCGCGCAGGCGTAGTTGGCCACGCGCTCGCAGTGGCCGCGGGTGTAGCGGTCCGCCGACTCGATCGACTCCCCCCACTGCGCCACCAGCTTGAGGAAGAGCGCCTCCAGGTTCGCCAGCCCCGAGGCCACCTCCGCCAGGTCGCGGCGGGCCTGGAGCCCCGAGAAGAGGCGGTGGGCGTGGTTGAGGGACTGCAGCGTCTCGCGGTACTCGTGGCGCTTCCAGTGCAGCCGCGCCTGCTCGCGCGCCGCCTCGGCCAGGAGGAGCACGTCCTCGCGCTCCTGCGCCAGCCGCGCCGCCTCCGCCAGGCTCCGCGCCGCGCCCGCCAGGTCGCCCGTCTCGCGCAGCACCACGCCGTGGTGCAGGTGCGTCTCGGCCAGGGTGCGCAGGTCGCCGATGGCGGCGGCCAGCTCCCGCGCCGCGTCGCAGGCGCGGCGCGCCTCCGCGTAGCGCCCGCGCGCGATCCACATCTGCGCGCGGTTCACCTGGACCATGGCCTCGGTGGCCATGTCGCCGCTGGCGCGGCTGCTCGCCAGCGCCTCGCCGTACGTCCGCTCGGCGGCACGCCACCGCCGCAGGTCGCTGTAGAGCTTCCCCAGGTTGTTGAGCAGGGTGCGCTCGTGGTCCAGCAGCCCCCGCGCCCGGTAGCCGGCCAGCCCGGCGCGGTAGCGCTTGAGCGCGCCCCGCAGGTCGCCGCGGATGTTGGCCACGATGCCGCGGTTGTGGTGCACCATCGCCACCAGGTCGGCGTCACCGGCGGTCTGGGCCTCGCGCAGGGTGCGCGCGTACAGCGCCTCCGCGCGGTCCAGCTCGCCGCGCGACCAGTGGGTGATGGCCTGCACGTTGATGGCGTGCGCCACCCCCGAGCGGTCGCCCCACGCCTCGGCGCTGGCGAGCGCGGCCTCCAGCGCGTCGAGCGCGGCCTCGTTGTCGCCCTCCTGCTGGTGCATGCGCGCCGCCCAGCGCAGCAGCGAGGGGGCGAGCGGCCCGTCCTCGCGCCGGAGGCGCCGCAGCCCGGCCTCGTAGAGGGCGCGCGCGTGGTGCCACCTGCCCTCGCGCTCGGCGGCGCGGGCCTGCGAAACCAGCTGCTGCGTGGGAGATTCGCACGCCTCGGCGGGCGGCGCGTGGGTCATGACGCGGTGGACTGCGAAAGCGGAACGGGCGAGCCGGTGGAGGTTCCCACCAAGCTCGCCCGTACGGGGAGAGAACGCAACTCCGCGGGGCTCAGTGCCCGTCGATCGTGGGGCCGCCCGTTCCGATCCGGTCTCCCGACGCGGCGATGTAGCCGCCGCGGCGCGACGACGCCGCGTATCCCGAGAAGTGCCGGATGTCGAAGCGCATCCGGAAGCGGAGCAGGTCCATCGTGGCCGGGCGAAGCTCCGTCACCAGCGCGGTCCCCTTCCCCAGCGCCGCGTCGCTGGGGAAGTAGGCGCCCTCGAGCCCGCCGAGGTTGAGCAGCCCCAGCAGCGCCTGGGTCACGCCCAGCTCCTGGGTGATGACCGGGCTGGTGCCGAAGGTGAGCCCGTGGGGCTCCAGCCGGTAGGCGACGTTGTTCCCCGCCAGGGCGGTGGCTCGCACGGTCACGGGCGCGCCGCGGATGGCGCCGGGGGGGAAGGTGATGGAGAACCCCGCCTGGGGGATGCTCAGCGTCCCGCCCCCCTGCCCGACCACGGCGCTGGCGCTGTAGCTGCGCGGCAGCGGCGAGAGGCGCTGGAGCACGTTCACCAGGATCGGTTGCCCCAGCAGGCTGCCGATGAGCGAGGCGTTCGCCCCGGCCTCCTCGCGGGGCGGGGCGGCATCGGGCGCCACGCCGCTCTCGGTGCAGCCGAAGGAGAGCAGGCACGCGACAGCCAGGAGCGGGCGCGCACGGCGGGCGGGTGATCTCATGGGATTCTCCCCGAGGGACCGGAAGTCGCGAAACGGTGTTCGAGCGCCGGCGAATGCGTTTGGGAGAACAAGATGCATCCGCCCGGCCCCGAGCGCCAGACTCTTGTTACGCGTTCTGGTAGCAGAGCATTCAGCGTGCCGCTACGGCTTTCGTCGGGAGAGGTGAGGGGGAGGGATCGTCACGACCGTGCGCTCCGGCAGGGGCCCTCACCCCCCGCTCGCAAGCTCGCGGAGCCCCTCTCCCGCAAGCGGGCGAGGGGTTTTGACTGGTCAAAACCACGGAGCCTTCGTGGCGAGCCTAGGCGAGCCGGGTGGGGGCCTGCCCCTACCGTTCCGCGCGGCGGCCCGCGGCCCCGTCGGCCTCGCGGTAGCCGTGCTCGGCGAGCTGCATGGCGTCCCAGCCGCGCTGGGCGTCGCGGCGCAGCACCTCGCGGAGCACCCGCTTGGTGGGCCACGGCGTCGCCGCGTCGGCGGTGGCGCCGGGATAGAGCCCCACCGCCGCGTCCACCAGCACCCGGGCGATGGCCGCCCGGTCGGCGCGCTCCATCCGCCCCAGGACGGAGAGGGTGCGCAGCGTCCCCTGGGTGTAGGCGTCGGCCAGGAAGGTGGCGTACTCGTCGCGGAGCGCGCCCGCGCCCAGCTCCTCGACCTTGAAGAGCACCCCCGCCAGCGCGTCGTCGTCCTCCTCCTTCACCCCGCGGAAGAGGAGCACGCTCGCCACCTGCGGCCAGCGGGTGCGCCCCGCCGCGGTGGCCGCGGTGAAGAGCTCGTCGTCCAGGCGGGCCAGCAGCTCGTCCGTGCCCAGCCCCTCCATCTCCACCGTGAAGGCGTCGCGCGGGGGCGGCTCGCCCGCGCGGCGCGACGAGGACGAAGCCGCCGCCCGCGGGGGCGGGCCCGGCGGCGTCGCGTCTCGCCCACCCACGATCACCACCTCCGTCCCCACCTGCACGTTGTGGAAGAGGCGGATGGCGTCCGCGTTGGCGAGCCGGATGCACCCGTGCGACACGCGCTGCCCGAGCAGCTCGGGCTTGTCGGTGCCGTGGATGGCCAGCCCCTGCCCGATGTAGACCGCCGCGGCCCCCAGCCCGCGCTCGAAGCGGCGGCTGGGATGGTCCCTGGCGGGGACGGCGAGCCCGCGCTCCACGAACCACCAGTCCGGGGCCAGCCACGCCGGCTCGACGGCCTTGTAGGTGACGTGGAAGGTGCCGTTGGGGGTGGAGAAGTCCCACTCGCTGCTGCGCGTCTCCAGGCGGAGCCCGGTGCCGGTGCCCACCGGGGCGGACCAGAGCACCCGCCGCCCGCGGGTGAAGTAGAGGCGGTTGGCGTCGAGGTCCACCACCACCACGTAGCGCCCGCGCGCCAGCGCCTCGG
>DASUNK010000507.1:0-2009 GCA_036277195.1 Longimicrobiaceae bacterium
GCCGGTCCACCTCGGCGGCCAGCGCGCCCAGCGTGGGGTGCTCGAAGACGGCGCGCACGGAAAGCTCCACCCCCAGCTCGGAGCGCACCCGCGACGCCAGCCGCGTCGCCAGGAGCGAATGCCCGCCCAGCTCGAAGAAGCCGTCGCCCACCCCCACGCGCTCGGCGCCGAGCAGCCCGGCCCAGAGGGCCGCCAGCACTTCTTCCGTGGGGGTGCGCGGCGCCACGTACGCGGCGCCGGCCAGGCCGGCGGCGTCGGGCTCGGGAAGGGCCCGGCGGTCCACCTTGCCGTGGCGGGTCAGCGGGAGCGCGTCCAGGAAGACGAAGGCGGAGGGGACCATGTAGTCCGGCAGGCGCGCCGCCAGGTGCGCCCGCAGCCCGACCGCGTCCACGGAGCCGGAGGCCACGATCCAGGCCGCGAGCCGCCGCTCCTCCGCTTCGCCGCGCGCCAGGACGACGGCCTCGCGCACAGCGGGGTGGGCGAGGAGGGCGGCCTCGATCTCCCCCGGCTCGATGCGGAAGCCGCGGATCTTCACCTGCTCGTCCGCGCGGCCGTGGAACTCCAGCGAGCCGTCCTCCAGCCGCCGCGCCAGGTCGCCCGAGCGGTAGAGCCGCGCCTCCGCGTCCGCCGAGAAGGGATCGGGGACGAAGCGCTGCGCCGTCAATTCGGGGCGGCCGAGGTAGCCCCGCGCCACGCCCGCACCCCCGACGTACATCTCCCCCACGACGCCCGCCGGCACCAGCTGCCCGCTCCGGTCGAGGAGGTGCATGGAGAGGTCGGGGATCGGGATGCCGATCGGCGAGGCCGAGCCGTCCACCGTGTCCGCCGCGCGGATCACCCGGTAGGTGACGTGGACGGTGGTCTCCGTGATCCCGTACATGTTGACGAGCCGCGGAGCCTCATCCCCCCGCCGCTCCACCCAGCCGCGCAGCGTCGCGGGCTCCAGCGCCTCGCCGCCGAACACGACGCAGCGCAGGGCCAGGTCCCGCATCTCCCCCCTCGCCGCCGCCTCCTCGTCCGCCCGCATCAGCTGACGGAAGGCGGAGGGCGTCTGGTTGAGCACGGTGACGCGCTCGCGCTCCAGCAGCGCGTAGAACTCTTCCGGCGTGCGGGAGACGTCGAAGGGGACGACGACCAGGCGCCCGCCGTAGAGCAGCGCACCCCAGATCTCCCAGACCGAGAAGTCGAAGGCGTAGGAGTGGAAGAGCGTCCACACCTCCTGCGCGCCGAAGCCGAACCAGTGGTCGGTCGCGGAGAAGATGCGGGCGACGTTGGCGTGGGTGACCTGCACCCCCTTCGGCTTCCCGGTCGATCCCGAGGTGTAGATGACGTACGCCAGCGAGTCCGGCGAGACCTCGATCTCCGGCGCTTCCGGCGATTCGGCCGCGATGGCGGCGGCGTCGCACTGGAGGCAGAGGAGCGTCGGTCCCGCGGGGAGCCGGTCCCGCAGCGCTGCCGTGGTGACGACGATGGGAGCGCCCGAATCCTCCAGCATGTAGGCGAGGCGGTCCTCGGGGTAGGCGGGGTCGAGCGGGAGATAGCCCGCGCCCGACTTCAGGATCGCCAGGATGCCGACCACCGTCTCCACCGAACGCTCCACGCAGAGCCCGACGAGCGCGTCCGGCCGCGCGCCCAGCTTCACCAGCCGGTGCGCGAGGCGGTTGGCGCGCGCGTCCAGTTCCGCGTAGGTGACGGACTCCTCGCCAAACGTCAGCGCCAGGGCATCCGGCGTGCGCGCGGCCTGCTCCGCGAAGAGCGCCGGGAGCGCGCGAGTGACCGGGAAAGAGGCGGTAGCCGAGCCGGCGGCCACCAGGGCAGAGCGCTCCACCGCGGTGGTCATCTCCATCTCGTCCAGCGGCCGCTCGCCCGCGTCCGCCAGCGTCTCCAGCAGCCGCAGGTAGTGCGCGACCATCCGCCGCGCGTCCGCCGCGGCGATGCGCTCCACGTCGTACGTCAGCCGCACCTCGGTGCCGGCCGGGAGCGGGGCCACGGCCAGCACCAGCGGGTAG
>DASUNK010000508.1:0-4655 GCA_036277195.1 Longimicrobiaceae bacterium
CGCATTCCACTCGCTTCTGAATGGATACTCTGCGACAGGCTTCCCTATCCTCCAGCCTGCCCGCCCGCCGCGTTGCGGCCCCACCCACCCTCGTCCTACGGAGAAATCGCATGCGTAAGCTGAAGCTGGACCTCAACGCGCTTCAGGTGGAATCCTTCGATGTGAGGAAGCCTGCCCTCGGGACCCAGGGTACGGTGCACGGGGCCGCGAACACGGACCCGCCGCTCACGTTGACGATACCCGATACCGGCTCGGATGACATCTTCCCCACCATCAGCTGTACCGACTGCATCCCCAGCAACGAGGCGACCTGCAGGGGCACGACCTGCGGCGACACGTGCTGGCCCACCTGCCACTGCTGAGCCTGGCCGAAGAACAGAGCTGGAAAAACCCCTCACGTGGTGCGTGAGGGGTTTTCTGTTCCGCGATCGCCTTCTCGGTCCTCAGTTCGTCCGGTAGCGGCGGCTGACCTCGTCCAGGCGCGCGCGCTCCTCGGGGGTCAGCGAGCCCAGCCCCTGCGCCGAGATCTTGTCCAGGATGCGGTCCACGTCGTCCAGCAGGTCGCGCTCGTTGCGCGCGCTCCGCGGCGCGGACGCCGACCCCGGGCCCGGCGCCACCGGCGCGGCGTGCTGCTCCTTCCGCGCCGCGCCCTTCCACGGCACCACCGCCCGCTGCCGCTTCGGCTTGCGCCGCGCCGGCAGCTCGCCCCACGCGGGCGGCGCCCACCGGCTCTTCAGGTAGAGGAACGCGGTCACGAACCCGCCGATGTGCGCCAGGTGGGCGATGCCGTCGCCGCCCTGCGTGCCCCCGGCCGCGCTCATCACGCTCACCACCCCCATCCCCACCACCAGCCACTTGATCTTGATCGGGAAGATCCCCCAGAACATCACCTCCTCGTCCGGCCAGTAGAGCGCCCACGCCAGCAGCAGCCCGTTGACCGCCGCCGAGGCGCCCACCACGAAGCCCCCGGGGTCGATCAGCGAGAAGAGGGCGCCGCCCGCCGCGGCGATGAGGTAGAAGCGGAGGAAGGCGCGTGATCCCCAGCGGTCCTCGAGCCTCGGGCCGAAGAAGAACAGCCCGAGCATGTTGAAGAAGAAGTGGAAGAACCCGGAGTGGAGGAAGGCGTAGGTCACCACCGTCCACGGGCGGAAGAGCACGCGGCCGGCGCTCAGCGCCAGGTTCACGTACGCGAAGCGGGCGGCCTCGCGCAGCGGGGGGATGAGCCCCACCAGGAAGAACGCCAGGAAGACGGCCGCGTTCGCGATCAGCAGCAGGCGAACCCAGCGCGTCACCGAGCTGCGGAACGAATAGCCGAAGGACGAGCCGTAGTTGGGCATGCACAGCGGAGGTGGAGGCAGCCTCGGCGGGCGCGCGAAAGGCGGCGCGCCGGCCCGGCTGCAATCTAACACGGTCGGGAAGTCCTACCCCAGAGCCAGCCGGACGATTCGGTCGCACAGCTCCGGGAAGGGGATCCCGGCCGCCGCCGCGCCCTTGGGGAGGAGGCTGGTGGCCGTCATCCCGGGGAGGGTGTTGGCCTCCAGGCAGAAGAGCTGCTCCTTGGCCAGGATGAAGTCGAGGCGCGCGTACCCCCGCAGCTTGAGCACCCGGAAGGCGCGCAGGGCGTACGCCTGCATCTGCGCCACCGTCTCCTCCTCCAGCGGCGCGGGGCAGAGGTACTCCGTCATCCCCGGCGTGTACTTGGAGTGGTAGTCGTAGATCCCCTTCTTGGGGCGGATCTCCACCGGCGGCAGCGCCTGCTCGCCCAGGATCCCCACGGTGAGCTCGCGCCCCTTGGCGAAGCGCTCGATCATCACCTCGCTGTCGTACTTCGCCGCCTCGCGCACCGCGCCCTCCAGCTCGGCGGGGTCGCGGACGACGGTGATCCCCACGCTGCTCCCCTGCCGCGAGGGCTTGGTGATGCAGGGGAAGCCGATCAGGTCCTCGATGGTGTCGGGGTCGTAGGCGAATTCGGGCGCCCGCGCCACCCGCCAGGGGAGCGTGGGGACCTGGGCGTCGCGGAGGAGGCGCTTGGTGACGTCCTTGTCCATGGCGATGCCCGAGCCGAGCACGCCGGAGCCGGTGTACGGCTTGCCGACGAGCTCCAGCAGCCCCTGGATGGTGCCGTCCTCCCCCGCCCCGCCGTGCAGCGCCAGGAAGGCCACGTCGGCCTCGCGCAGCTGCGGCGCCTGCGCCAGCTCGATCAGGGGGATCCCCTGCATCTCGTCCGGTGGGGCGGCGGCGACGCCGCCGGGGAGGAGCCCGCCCTCCTCCGCCTCGGGGACGAAGCCGCGGGCGGTGTCGATCACCCCCACCTGGTGCCCGCGCTCGCGCAGCGCCTTCACGATCCCCAGCCCCGACGCGAGCGAAACCTCCCGCTCGGCGCTCGTCCCCCCCATCAGCACGGCGATCTTCATCCCGAAACCCAGTGCGAAAGTGCGAAAGTGCGAGAGTGCGAAAGCGCGGGACCACCGCAGGAAGCGTACGCGGGGACGCGGGGTCAGGTTGCGCGGACGTGCTCCAGCACCTTCCTGGCCAGCGCGGGCCCGAAGCCGGGGAGGGCGGCGATCTCCTGCTCGCTGGCGGCGGCCACCGCCCGCAGCGAGCCGAAGCGGTCCAGCAGCGCCCGCTGCCGCGCCGCGCCCACTCCCGGGATCTGCGACAGCTCGGAGCGCACCGTGCGCTTCGTGCGCAGCTTGCGGTTGTACGAGACGGCGAAGCGGTGCGCCTCGTCACGCAGGTGCTGGAGCAGCCGCAGCGCGGGGGAGCGCCGCGGCAGCCGCACCGGCTCCGGGCGGCCGGGGACGTGCACCTCCTCCTCGCGCTTGGCCAGCGCCACCACCGCCTGCTGCCCCAGGTCGAGCGCCGCCAGCGCCTTCACCGCCGCCCCCAGCTGCCCCTTCCCCCCGTCGATCACCGCCAGGTCGGGGAGGGGCTTCCCCTCCTGCACCCGCCGGTCGAACCAGCGCGTCACCACCTCGTGCATGGAGGCGAAGTCGTCGTTCCCCCAGGCGCCGCGCACGCGGAACTTGCGGTACTCGCCGCGCGCCGGCGCGCCGTTCTCGAAGCAGACCGCCGAGGCCACCACCTCGCTCCCCTGGGTGTGGCTGATGTCGAAGCACACCATGGTGCGCGGCACCCCGGCCAGCTCCAGCACCTCGCCCAGCTCGTAGAGGGCGTCGGGGGCGCGCTCCGCCGTCACCCGGTCGAGCAGCTTGCGCTCCTCCAGCAGGTGGCGGGCGTTGCGCGAGGCCAGGTCCACCAGCTGCACCTTTTCGCCGCGCTGCGGCACGTGCGTGCGCACGGCGCGCCCCGCGGCCCCGCGCAGCAGCTCCTCCAGCACGGGCCGGTCGTCGAAGTCGCAGGGGAAGATGACCTCCGGCGGCAGCAGCTGCGCGTCGCGCTGGGCCCGGTCCGCGTACAGCCGGGTGACCAGCGCGGCCAGCGCCGCCTCGTCGGGCTCGTCCTGCAGCCCCACCACGAAGTGCGGCTCGCGCCCCAGCAGCTTCCCCTCGCGGATCTGGAGCACCACCCCGCACGCCTCGGCGCCGTCGCGCGCGAAGCCCACCACGTCGCGGTCCGAGCCGGAGACGTCCACGATCTGCTGCCGCTGCTCCAGCGCCTCCAGCTGGGCGATGGCGTCGCGCAGCTCGGCGGCGCGCTCGAAGTCCATGGCCTCGGAGAGGGCCTGCATCTCGGTGCGCAGCCGTGCCGCCACCAGCCGGGTGTGGCCGTTGAGCACGTGGGTGATCTCGTCGATCATGGTCCGGTACTCCGCCTCGGACTGCAGCGCCACGCACGGCGCCTTGCAGCGGCCGATGTGGTAGTCCAGGCAGGGGCGGGCGGGCGCGTCGTCCGGCAGGTCGTAGCGGCAGGAGCGCACGGTGTAGAGCCGCTTCACCAGCTCCAGCGACTGGCGCATGCGCCGCACGTCGGTGTACGGCCCGAAGTAGCGTCCGCCGTCGCGCGCCAGCCGCCGGGTGACGAAGACGCGGGGAAAGCGCTCGTGGAGGGTGACCTTGATGTAGGGGTAGGTCTTGTCGTCCCTGAGGTTGATGTTGAAGCGGGGACGGTTCTCCTTGATGAGGTTGTTCTCGAGGATGAGCGCCTCGGCCTCGCTGCGGACGACGATGGTGTCCACGTCGGCCACGCGGCGCACTAGCTCGCGCGTCTTGAGGCCGTGCTGGGCGCCGGCCTGGAAGTACGAGCGCACCCGCGCGCGCAGCGACTTGGCCTTGCCCACGTACAGCGTCTCGCCCGCGCCGTCCTTCATCAGGTAGACGCCGGGGCGGGTGGGCAGGTGGCGGAGCTTGTCTTCGAGCGTGGAAACGACCAGTTCGGACATCATCGACCACTTTCGGAACGCGTTCGGGGAGCTTAATACCCCGCCCGCTCCGCGCGTTCCTGCGGGGGCGCCCCTGTCTCAGCTCCTGTGGCCCGCACTCCCCACTCCGCCCCCGCGTCCGCGACGCGGGACGCGCCACCCTGCCCACAGGTCGTTGCGGGGACAGGAGATACGAAGAACGTAGCACCCGCCCGCGCGGGGCGCGGAAGTTGCCCCCGAGTGGGCGCCGGCTCACCCACCCCCCTCCCCGCCTTCCGTCCGCACAGATGACCGCCCTCCTCTCGGCGATCTCCGGCCACTTCAGCAAGACCCT
>DASUNK010000509.1:0-3393 GCA_036277195.1 Longimicrobiaceae bacterium
GGCGGAGCGCATCTCCGCCCGGTAGTCGCGCAGCGCCTCGGGGACCACGCTCCCCGCGCGGATGACGCGCCCCACCAGGTCGCGCGTGGCGGAGGCGTCGAACTCGCCCGCCGTGTCCGCGGGGAGCGGCGCGGGGCGGACGGTGTCGCGCGCCGCCGGGGGGCGGCCGATGCGGATGGTGTCCTGCTGCAGCGCGGGGAGGGCGGCGCCCAGCGCCAGCGCGGCGGCCAGGGTCAGAACGGTCATCGTGCGGCCCGGTCCGAGGTACGCGTGCGTGCAGCCGCCCGGTGGGGCAAGCGCCGCGCCACTTCGCCTATCCCAGGACCTCGCGGCGCACGGCCACGCCCACCGCGGGGCGGTTGGTGATCACCGCCCGCACCCCCGCGCGCAGCAGCGCGCCGATGCGCGCCGGCGCGTCCACCGTCCACACCACCACCGGCAGCCCGGCCGCGCGCAGCTCCTCCAGCACCGCGGGGGTGGCGAGCGGGTCCTTGAGGCAGACGCCGCCCACGCCCAGGAGCTTCACCCCCTGCCGCACCTCGTCGTCCCAGCGCTCGGTGAGGAAGTAGCGCGCCGCGCGGGGCTCCAGCCGCCCCAGCTCGACCACGATCTCCGGGTAGAAGGAGGAGAACACCGTCCGCTCCCGCACCCCCGCCGCCTCCACCACCGCCAGCGCGGCCGCCTCCACCCCGGGGGTCTTCACCTCCACGTTCAGCCACGCCCCCGTCTCCGCCGCCCACGCCGCCACCTCCTCCAGCCGCGGCACCGGCTCGCCCCGCGAGCGGACCTCGGCGATGCGCGCCCACGGCAGGGCGCGCACCTGTCCCACGCCGCCAGTGGTGCGCTCCAGCGTGTCGTCGTGGATCACCACCGGCACCCCGTCGGCGGAGGGGTGCACGTCCAGCTCCACGCCGTCCGCGCCCTGCTCCAGCGCCAGCCGGAAGGCGCGCAGGGTGTTCTCCGGCGCGTCGGCGGACGCGCCGCGGTGGCCCAGCACCAGGGGAAGCATGGGCGGGGAATGTACCCGGCGGGCGCGGCGCCCGGCCAGGGCCACCCTAAAGTGGACGGGAGGAGTGGACAAAGTGGCAATCGGCGGCCGGAGAGGTGCGGAAGGCGCGGCCGGCGCGCGTCACGGGCCGCGCCGTCGAGCCGATTCCCCAGGCACGGCCTGAATAAATCCGAAGGAAGTGTACGAAGTGAACGAAGTGCGCTACCTTGAGAGCGCGCCCGCGGGTGCGGGCGCGATGTCAGTCCACTCTCTCGAGGAAGGAGCTACCGATGAGGAAGATCCGCACACTCGCATCCGTCCTGGCGGTGCTGGCCGCCTCCGCCTGCGCGGAAGGCATCTCCGGGCCGGAGCCGACCAGGGAGGCGGCCCCGCCCCGGTTCGGCGGAGGGCTCATGGGATCGGGGATGCACGCTCCTCCCGACACTACCCCGGACGATGGCGACGGCACCAACGCGATGGGCGGAGGGCTGCTGGGATCGGGGATGCACGCCCCGCCCGACGGCAGCGCCGGGGGCGAGGAGAGAGGCGGCGGCCTGATGGGCTCCGGCGGGTGAGCGGGAACGCCGTCCGGCGCCGGCAACGGGCGCGGCTCGGGCATGTGCGGCCGGTGCGAGGGTGAAGGCCGGGGATGGCGCGGGCCGTCAGGCCTGCGCCATCCCGCCGGACAGCACTTCCACGAAGTCCGCCGCGAGCGCGCTGGCGCCCTCCGGCACCGGCGCGGGGGCAGGCGCGGAGGGAGCCGCCGCACCCGTGCGCTGCTTGAGCGTCCGCGTGGAGTCCAGCAGCGCCTCCGCCACCACCCGCTGCTCCGCCTCCGCCCGTTTGATGGCGACGGCCAGCGCCTGGCTGGCCGCCATCTGCGCCCGGTCCACGTCGCCCAGGGTGGCGGCGCCCTGCGCCAGGTTGATGAGCGCCTCGGCCATTTTTTCGCTGTCGTCCCCCTCGTCCACCATCCGCCAGGTCGCGGCCCACGCGTCCGCGAAGCCGAAGCGGTCGCCCACCCCCGCGGCGGCGCGCGCCAGGCTGGACTGCGCCAGCAGCCGGTGCGGGCGGTCGAGCGGCTGCGTGAGCACCGCGCGGAACACCGGCAGCGCCTGCGCGAAGTAGCCCTGCAGCATCCAGAAGAAGGCCACGTCGTGCGCCAGCGCCACCACGCGCGGGTGATGGCGTCCGTACGCCTTGAAGGCGGCCCGCGCGTAGCCGAGTACCTCTTCCACCTTCCCCCCGATGATGGCCACACAGCAGAGGTCGTGGAGCGCCATCGGCTTCACATTCCACAGCCCGTGGCGGCGCGAGGCCCGCAGCGCCTTGAACAGCCACGACCGCGCGGTGGGATAGTCGCCCCGCTGGATGAAGAGGTTCCCCAGCCCCACGCAGCCGAGGCCGTAGAACTTCCAGTCGCGAGCGCGCCTCGCGAGCCCGATGCAGCGGCGGAACCAGGTCTCCGCTCGCCGGTAGTCCGCCGCCCGGCGCGCCAGCAGCCCCACGGTGTAGCAGGGGGCCGCCGCCTCCGAGGCGGCGATCGCCGCCACCTGCGCGAAGGTCATGGCCGTGCGCGGCAGGCTGCGCTCGCTCGCCCAGCGCGAGACGGCCAGGCACGCCTCGGCGAGCTCCGCCTCGGGGAGGTCGCCGGCGCCGGGGTCCAGCACCCGCGCCAGGTCGCGCAGCGGGGCGCGCAGCCCCGAGTCCAGCGGGAGCGCCGCCACCGCCCCGGCCCGCCGCTCCCACGCCTCCGCGGGGAAGAGCTCCGCCCGCCGCTCCGGCTCCGTCGCCGCCCACAGCTCCACGTCGCGCAGCGCCTGCCAGAGCAGGAGCGCCAGGCCGCCGTCCTTCATCTCCTCGAGCACGCGGTAGCCCGCGAAGGGCTCCCCGTCCGTCGACAGACCCGGCGGCACGATCCAGCGCCGGGGCGAGCGGCGGCGCTTCTGGCTGTGGGACTCGCTCATGGCAGACTCCGGGCGGCGCTGTGTAGGAAGATCACAGTAAGGCTAAAAACACACGATAAGGCGCCGCATTCCACGCTACAAGTGGACGGAGTGAACTGGTTTGCTCGTTGGCACGTTAGGGGCGCCGCATCCGTAGCAGTGCGCCACGGGCCGCACGGAGGGCGGTTCCGCATTCGCGATGGGAGCGGCCACCGCGCGAGGAGGGGAATACCCGGCGCGCGGCAGGAAAGGTCGGGTGGGGGCTACACCACCTCGTAGGCCTCGCCGGGAGTGGCCACCGGCTCGGGGGAGAGCGCGAACGCCGCCCGCAGCCGAGCGGCGGCCGCCTCGGCCGCCGCCCCGGTGCGGGCGTGCACCTCGGCGAGGGGCTGGCCGGGCTCCACCCGGTCGCCCACGCGCGCCCGCACCACCACGCCCACGGCCGGGTCCACGGGGTCG
>DASUNK010000510.1:0-9743 GCA_036277195.1 Longimicrobiaceae bacterium
CCGCGCCCGCGCCGGCGGCGGGTCACGGCGCCTCCTCCGGCTGGGCGATGAGCCCCACCGTGGCCACGTCGGCTGCCTTCATCGCCCCCAGCACCCGCACCACGCGCCCGTAGGGCACCGCCTCGTCCGCCCGCAGGTAGACGCTGCCGGCCCCGCGCTCGCGGACGATGGCGGGGAAGGCGGTGGCGAACTCCTCCCAGCGGGTGAGCGCCTGGCCGATGTAGATCTGCCCGGCACGGTCGATGGAGACCACCACGCCCTCGGCGGAGGGGACGGACTCGGTCTGCGCCCGGGGGATGCTCACCTCCACGCCGCCCTGCATCAGGGGGGCGGTGATGATGAAGATCACCAGCAGCGTCAGCGCCACGTCCACCAGCGAGGTGACGTTGATCTCGGCGCTGTAGCTCAGGTCGCCGCCGCGGGTCCGGCGTCTCGGCATGATACCGCAGTGCGAAGTGCGAAGTGCGAAGTGCGAAGGTCTACACCGGGAAGCGGGGTTTTGTGGCGCCCCTTAGATCCTGCCTTCGCGTGCCAGCGTGCCGATGAGCTCGCTGGAGATCCCCTCCAGCTCGCCCATGAAGAGGTTCAGCCGCCCCAGCAGGTAGTTGTATCCCATCGCCGCCGGGATCGCCACCACCAGCCCGCCCGCCGTGGTGATCAGCGCCTCCGCCACCCCCGGCGCCACCGCCGCGATGTTGCTGCTCCCCGTCTCCACTACCCCCACGAAGGCGTGCATCACCCCCAGCACCGTCCCCAGCAGCCCCAGCAGCGGCGACACCGTGGCGAAGATCGCCAGCCAGTGGATGCCGCTCCCCATCTCGTCGCGCTCCTCCCCCTCCTCCTTCTCCAGCACGATGCGCAGCACCTCCAGCTGCGCCGGGGAGAGGCCGCGCACCTCGCTCCCCACCCGCGCCGCCGCCGGGCGCAGCTCCGAGAAGAAGTGCACCCCCCGCCGGAACACCCGCGTGAACGGCGACTCGCGCATGTTCTTCACCAGCTCGAAGGCCTCGTCGATCTTCTGCGCCACCTCCAGCCGGTCGAGGAAGGAGTCCGCCTCGCGCCGCAGCCGGCGGAACTGCACCAGCTTCCACACGATCAGCGCCCACGACGCCAGCGAGAACACCGCCAGCACCGCCATGATCGCCTGGGTGGAGGGCGTCCCGTGCACGATCATCTCCCACGCGCTGCCGAACTCGTTGCGCGCGGAACCCTGGAAAAGGAGCGTCATCCGGCCACCCCGGCGCTCGTCATTCGGTCTCCTGGTCGTGGGGTGATGGGTGGGCGTCGGGGTCCAGCTCGAAGAGGTAGCGCACCGTGTCGACCGCAGCCGTGCCGCGCCCGTTCCCCGCGGCGTCGCGCAGCTTCACCGTGGGCGCGTGCAGCAGCTTGTTCACCAGCGCGCGGGTGAGGGCGTCGATGGCGTCCTGGTCCGCGGCGGAGAGGTGCGCCAGCTGCCGCAGCGCGCGCTCCACCTCGGCGCGGCGCACCGCCTCGCCCTGCTCGCGCAGCGCCCGGATGGTGGGCACCACCGCCAGCGAGGCGTACCAGCTCCAGAACTCCTCCACCCCGCGGGCGATGATGGCCTCCGCCCCGGCCAGCTCCTCGCGGCGGCGCCCCAGGTTGTCCTCCACCACCTGCTGCAGGTCGTCCACGTTGTAGAGGAAGACGTTGGGCTCGTCGCCCACGGCGGGCTCCACGTCGCGCGGGAGGGCGATGTCGATGATGCAGAGCGGGCGCGGGGCGCCGCCGGGGAGCGCGGCGCGGAAGCGCTCGCGGGTGAGCACCGGGTGCGGCGCGGCGGTGGAGCACACCACGATGTCGACGCCGGGGAGCGCCGCGTCGAAGCCGTCCCAGCGGATGGCCTCGCCCCCCAGCCGCGCGGCCAGCTCGCAGGCTCGCGCATGGGTGCGGTTGGCCACCACCGCCGCGCGCACCCCCTCGCCCCGCAGGCACTCCAGGGTGATCTCGCTCATCTCCCCCGCGCCCAGCACCAGCGCCCGCCGCCCCCGCAGCGAGCCGAAGATCTTGCGCGCCAGCTCCACCGCCGCCGAGGGCACCGAGGCGGCGCCGCGCCCCAGCCCCGTCTCGGAGCGCACCCGCCCCGCCACCGAGAAGGCGCTCTGGAAGAGGCGGTTGAGCGCCGGGCCCACCACGCTCCCGTGCTCGTCCGCGGTCTCGCGGGCCGCCTCGTACGCCTCGCGCGCCTGCCCCAGGATCTGCGGCTCGCCCAGGATCATCGAGTCCATCCCCGCCGCCACCCGGTAGAGGTGCGCCGCCGCGGCGCGGTCGCGGTGCTCGTACAGCCAGCGCGCCGCCCCGGCGGCCTCCGCGCCCAGGCGGGATGCCAGCAGGCCGCGCGCGGCCTCGGCCCCGTCCCCCCCGCCGGGGAGGGCCAGGTACACCTCGGTGCGGTTGCAGGTGGAGAGGAGCACCGCCTCGCCGCGCGCCTCCGCGGCCAGGCGCGCCAGCGCGGCCGGGAGCTCGGCCCGCCCGAAGGCGAGCCGCTCGCGCACCTCGATCGGCGCCGTGCGGTGGCTCGCGCCCACGACGGCCAGCGTCACAGGAACCCCGCACTGGAAGCGGTGGAGACCCGCAGGAAGAGGTACGCCGCCACCACCACGGCGAAGCCCAGCACGCTGGCCAGCGCCGCCCGGTGCTCGCGGCGCCCGCCCCCCGCCCGCACCGCCAGGGCGCCGGCGAACACGAGCCAGGTGAGTACCCCCCACACGACTTTGGGGTTTCCGGCGGAGAGGGGGTGGTGGAAGCGCTCCGTCCAGGCCCAGCCCAGCAGGAGCGCGGCGGTGAGCAGCGGCAGCCCGGCCAGCAGCGCGCCGCGCCCGATGTGGTCCAGCGTCTCCAGCGGGGGGAAGAAGCGGAAGACGGCGCCGAAGCGCTTGCTCTTCAGCTCGCGGAACTGCAGCAGGTACATCAGCCCGGCCGCGAAGGCCACCGCCAGCCCCGCGTAGGCGAGGAGCGCCGCCACCACGTGCAGCACGAACCAGACGCCGCGGAACGCCATCTCCTCGCCGCCGGGGCGCACCCCCACCGCGTCGGCGGCGGCGAGCACCACGGCCGCCACCGGCACTAGCACCAGCCCGATCGGCCCGGTGCGCCCCAGCGTGGCCAGCGCCAGCGACCCCACCGCCACCAGCAGCGCCAGCACCGAGAGCGAAGGGCCCAGCCCCACCAGCGGCAGCTCCTGCCAGCGCCCGGCGTAGGCGGCCAGGTCCGCCAGGTGCGCGGCCACCCCCAGCGCCAGCACGCCCGTCGCCAGCCGGGGGAGGGTGCGCGAGCCGCGCGCCAGGGAAACGCCCAGCAGCGCGGCCGCCAGCGCGTACAGCCCCAGGGCGCCGAAGTGCAGGATCTGCGTCATCCCCCGCTCGCGGCCGGATGCAGAGACGCCCTTCCTCGCGGAAGGGCGCCAGGAACCGCCGGGAAGGTGGGCACGGCCCCCGCGGCCGTCAAGGCATCGCCGCCGTCCGCCGCACGGGGAGCCCGACCGCGATGGCGGGCTGCTGCAGCCCGGTGATGCGCACCGTGGCGCTGCGCTCCATCACGCGCACCACCTGCAGCCGCGCCACCGGCACCTCGGGGCGGACGCCCCAGTCGCGCGCCTCGCGCGGCAGGTACGCCTCGAACTCGTCGCCCTCGCGCACCCCCTCGCGCCGCCCCACGTCCAGGAAGGCCAGCTCCTCGGTGGACTGCGCGGGATGGTCGTCGCGGAAGCCCACGATCCGCCCCTGCAGCCCCGCCGCGCCCGGGCGGGGCCTCACCCCCGCGCGCAGGGGGAAGCGCTCCAGGGGAAGCGCCAGGTCGCCCGGGTTCACCGGGTCGTACATCCGCACCACCACCGCCGTGGCCACGTTCCCCTCCAGCGCCGCCACGGTGGCGATCCCGGTGGAGACGAAGACGCGGCCGAAGGGGCGCAGCTCGCGGGTGGGGCGGAGGAAGTGCAGCCGGTCGCCCACCCGCACGCCGGCGCCGTCCTCCAGCGCCACGAAGACCTTGTCGTAGAGCATGATCTGCGGCGGGCGCCGCAGCGGCACCACCGTGGGCGAGATCACCTCGGCCAGCCGCCCCACCGGGTCGACCTCGGCGTCGGCCGCCACGAACGAGGCGCGGTAGTAGTCGCCCTGGGTGACGGCGGGGACGAGCACCTCCTCGGCGCCCGTCACCGTGTTCCGCACCACCCCGGTGGGGTAGAAGAGGGTGCGCCCCTCGGGGCCCGCCACCTCCACCGGGGTGCCGTCGGGGAGGAGGAGCCGCTCGGCCGGGTAGATGCGGGCCGGGTCCTCCACCACGTCGGTGTTGATGCGGAAGATCTCGGGCCAGAGGAAGGGGTCGTTCAGGTAGGCGCGGGCGATGTCCCACAGCGTCTCGCCCGGCTGCACCACGTGGACCCGTGCCTGCGGGCGCGCCACGGTGTCGGGCTGGGCCGCCAGGGGGGTGGCGGCGAGCACGGCGGCTGCCAGGAGGAATGCGTTCTTCTGCTTCACGAGAAGACCTCTTCGCGCTGGCTGGGGGTTGCGGGAACGGCTGCCGGGGAGCGGCCTCTGCAACCGGCCGGCTGAGGGGAGGCGGGCATGGCGCGGCGGCCATTCCCGGGAATGACTCCATGCCATGCGAATGCGCGATACGTGCGATATGGGCAGGTATGGTAAGCGATTGCGCGGCGGATGGCAAGCCGAACGTTGCAGCGACACTGCGCTTTTGCCTGCGTGCTGCCGGGCCGCGTAGCAGTAGACGCCGCGGCCCGGGGTTCGGTCACAGGGGCGGCAGCCCCGCCGCCTTCTCCTCCTCCGCCGGGACGCGCGCCCGCTCGCGGCAGGCGGCGGCGTGCGCCGGCTCCACGCCCGCGCACAGCTCGGCGCGGCGAGCGGCTTCGGGCTCGATCTCGTAGAGCATGCCGGCGACCGCGCGGTAGCAGAGGTCCTTCTGCTCCGCCCCCTGCACGCGCCGGCAGAAGGCGAGCCCCGGCCGCGCGTCGGCCACGTGGTTCACCAGGTTCTCCGCCACGCTCACCAGGCACCAGCCGCGGCCGGGCTCCTCCACCCGCCTGCAGAGCGCCTCCGAGCGGTCGGGGTCCTGCTCGGCCAGCCCGGTGATGTCGCGCCCCAGGCTGAAGAAGCAGGCCCGCGCCATCCGCCCGGGCGCCTGCGCGCAGGTCTCCCCCGCGGCCGCCACGTTCCCCCGGTTCAGGTGGAGGATGGCGGCCGTCTGCATCCCGTAGCACTCGGCCTGGTACTTCTCCGCCACCACCGTGCAGGGGTAGAGCGGGTCGTCGGGGTCGATCGGCTTCCACGCCGCTCCGGCCGCGTGCGTGCCGTGATGGTGCGCGTGGCCGCTGTCGCCGGCCGCGGGCGCGCCCGAGCGCTCGCCGTGCCCCGCGGCCGTGTTGTGCGGGTGCGTCACGGCGACCAGGTTCTCCATGAACACCCCCCCGTAGCACCCCGACCGCACCCACTCGTCGCGCAGCAGGTCGCACTGCTCCAGCGCGCGCGGCAGGTGCCGGCCGTTGAGCGCCAGCAGGCCGTGCCCCAGGCCGTGGGCGCACTGGAAGAAGACGAAGCGCCGGGGCCGGTGCTCCTCGCAGAGCGCGTTCAGCGCCTCGGCGTCCACCCCGCCGGTGCGCTCCAGGTCGCGGAAGTAGCCCTGGATGACGCCGTGGTAGCAGCCGGAGATCTGCGTGGGCGGGCAGGCGGCGAAGGTGCTCCCCACGCTCTCGCGCCCGCGGTAGGCGGCGATCCCCACCCCGTGCGCCAGCGCGTGGGCCTCGCGCTTCGCGTCCGGGTCCAGCGCCACCAGCCGGTCGAGCACGGCCATGGTGGCCGCGACGCCGGCCGGCTCCAGCAGCGAGATCACCGCGCGCTCCAGGCACACGTCCTTCCCGCTCCGGCTCATCCCGAAGCGGCGGCAGCGGTCCAGCACACGGCCCGCCACGCTGTCCGCCGGCGCCCCCGGCGTCCACAGCGGAGCCTCGACGGCGGGCGCGGGGTCGGGCGGGGACGCGGAGGAGCGGGGGGCGGCGCAGCCGGCCAGGAGCGCGGCCGCGATCAGCAGCACGGAGAGGCGGGGCATGGCGCTCACCGCTCCGCGCCGGCGGCGGGCGGGGCCGGGAGGCGGGCCCCGCGCCGGCAGGTCTCCACGAAGGCCGCCTCGGCGCCGGCGCACACCTCCTCGCGGCGGGCCGAGTCGGGCTCGATGTCGCCCAGCATGTCGCCCACGGAGAGGTAGCACGGCGGCTTGGCCCCGGCGCGCGCCACCCGCGCGCAGAAGCGCAGCCCCTCGCGCGCGTCGGCCGCCACGTTCACCAGGTTCTCGGCCACTCCTTCCAGGCACCACGCCTCGCCGCGGGGGCCGCCCCGCGCGCACAGCTCCAGCGCGCGCCCGTGGTCCAGCTGCGCCAGGGCGGTGATGTCGCGCCCCAGGCTCATGTAGCAGACGCGCACCATGCGCGGCGGCGCCTTGTCGCAGGCGCGGGCGGTGAAGGCCACGTCGTTGCCGAACATGTGCAGGATGGCCGAGGTCTGCATGTAGTAGCATCCCAGGTGGTACTTGTCCGCCACGGCCGTGCAGGGGTAGAGCGGGTCGCCGCGGTCCAGCGCCTTGAAGGGCGCGCGGGGCGTGTCGGCGGCGGCGTGGTGGTCGTGCCCGCCGTCCGCCGGGTGCGCGTGGCCGGCGGAGTCGCCGCCGGCGGAGCGGCGCGGGTCGAGCGCGGCGTGGGCGGCCGCGGTGTGGTGCGGGTTGGTGGCGTGGACGATGTTCTCCATGAAGGCGCCGCCGTAGCAGCTCTCGCGCATGAAGCCGTCCTCCACCCGGTCGCACGCCTCCAGCGCGCGGGGGAGGTCGTTCCCGTGCAGCGCCATCAGCCCGTGGCCCAGCCCGTGGGAGCACTGGAAGAAGAGGAAGCGGGTGCGGCGCTGCTCCTCGCAGACGGCGTTCAGCGCCGCCGCCCCCACGCTCCCGGTGCGGGCCTGCACGTCCAGGAAGTAGCCCTGGATGACGCCGTGGTAGCACCCGGACATCTGCGTGGGGCCGCACGCCGCGAAGGTCTTCCCCACCGTCCCGGGGTCGCGGTAGGCGGCGATGCCGATGCCGTGCGCCAGCGCGTGCCCCTGGCGCGCCAGCCCGGCGTCGCGCTGCACCAGGCGGTCGAGCACCGCCATGGTGGTGGCCACCCCCGCCGGCTCCAGCAGCGAGAGGAGGGCCCGCTCGTAGCACTCGCGCTTCCGGGTGAGCACCCCGCCGCACCCGGCCCGGGCCCACTCCGCGATGGCGTCGGGGTTCGAGTCCGGCGTCCAGGCCGCGGGAGCCAGGCGGCCGGCGGGAGCGGCGGCGCCGGGCGCGGCGTTGTCCTCGCGGGCGCACCCGGCGGCGAGGAACATGGCGCAGAGCGTGAAGGCGGCGCGGAGCGGAGTCGGCATCGGCGGTCGGGTGATGGGGAGACCGGAGGGCGCGGTAAAGCCATCCGTTCCTCCTGATGCTACAGCGGAACGGCGAGGAAGCAAGTCCTCAGGTCGCGGTCACAGCGTGAGTCCCCGCGCGGCGAGCTCGGCCGCGTGCCGCTCCACGGCGCTCTCCGGCTTCTCCTGCTCCTGCAGCCATCCCACCAGCTCCCGCATCCCCGCCTCGAAGCCCACCCGCGGCTCATAGCTCAGCACCTCGCGGGCGAGCGAGACGTCGGCGTAGCAGTGGCGCACGTCGCCCACCCGGTAGGTCCCGGTGACCTCGGGCTCCACCTCCACCCCCAGCACGCGGGCCAGCGTGTCCGCCACCTGGCGCACGGTGACGGGGCTCCCGCTCCCCACGTTGAGGGCCTTCCCCACCGCGGCGTCCTCCTCGGCGGCCAGGAGGAGCGACTGCACCACGTCGTGCACGGAGACGAAGTCGCGCCGCTGCAGCCCGTCCTCGTAGATCAGCGGGCGCTGGCCGTTGAGCAGCCGCGCGCTGAAGATGGCCGCCACCCCGGTGTACGGGTTGGAGAGCGCCTGGCGGGGCCCGTAGATGTTGAAGAAGCGCAGCGCCACGGCGGGGATGCCGTAGGCGGCGCCGACCTGGAGCGTCATCTTCTCCTGGTCGGCCTTGGTGAGGGCGTAGATGGAGGTGGGGTCGAGCGGCTTCCCCTCGTCGGTGGGCGCCGGCTCCAGCACGGTGCCGTCGGGGTCGCGCAGCTCCCACTGGCGGGCGCGGAGCTGGTCGACCGGGCGGGTGGAGACCACCGGCTCGGCGCCGTCCGGCCGCCGGGAGCGCCCCTCGCCGTAGATGGACATGGACGAGGCCACCACCACGCGCTCCACCTCGCCGCGGTCGTCCACCAGCGCCTGCAGCAGGTGCGCGGTGCCCAGGGTGTTGACCGCCGTGTAGTCGGCGATGCGGTACATGGACTGGCCCACGCCCACGGCCGCGGCCAGGTGGTAGACGCGCGCCACCCCGCGCAGGGCGCGGCGCACCGCCTCGGGATCGCGCACGTCGCCCACCACCAGCTCGGCCTCGCGCGGCACCCAGGCGGGCGCCCGCTGGCCGGACCCGTGCACCTGCGGGTCCAGGTTGTCCAGGATGCGGACCTCGTGGCCGCGGGCCAGCAGCGCGTCCACCAGGTGACTGCCGACGAACCCCGCCCCTCCCGTCACCAGCACGCGTCTCGCGGTCATCCCCCCTCCTCGCTACACCGCGACCGCCCCCGTTCCCACCTCGACGGGCCGGCCCTCGCCGGCCCAGGCGGCGTAGTCGCCGGCCAGGTGGCGCACGTCGGCGAAGCCGCGTGCCTTCAGCAGGGCGGCGGCCACCCAGGCGCGGGACCCGCCCTGGCAGTGCACCACCAGCGGCCGGTGCCGCGGCACCGCGTCGAGCCGCTCGGCCAGGCGCCCCAGCGGCAGGTTCAGCGCGCCGGGGAGGTGGCCGGCCTCGTGCTCGGAGGCGTTGCGGACGTCGATCACCTCCACCGCGCCGGTCAGCCGCAGCGTCTCCAGCTCGCCGGGGGTGACCTCCGGCACCGAGGCGGCGGGACCGTGCGCGGCGGTCCACGCGTCCACCGCCTCCGGGCCGAGCCAGCCGTCCACCCGGTCCAGCCCCACCCGGGCCAGGTCGCGCACCGCCTCGCCCACGCACTCCGCGGCGGCGATCAGGTAGAGGGGCCGGTCGTACCCCAGCACCGAGCCCGCCCAGGTGGGGAAGCTCTTCCCCAGCGGCACCGAAAGGGTGCCGGGCACGTGCCGCCGCGCGAAGTCCGCCGCGGGGCGCGTGTCCACCACGGCGGCGCCCTCGGCCAGCAGCGCGTCCAGCCGCGCCGCGGGGAGGCGCGGGGGCGCGGGCATGCCGCCCAGCAGGCGCGGTCCGTCGCGGTTGACGCGCTTCATCTCGGCGAAGTACAGCGGCGGCTCGGGCTGCCCGGCCAGCACGTCGCGCACGAAGTCGTCCTCGCGGGCGAAGCCGAAGGCGCGGTTGAAGAGCTTCTCGTAGCCCACCGTGGAGGAGGGGAGCGAGCCGAGCGCCTTGCCGCAGGCGGAGCCGGCGCCGTGCCCGGGCCACACCTGCACGTAGTCGGGGAGCGCCTCAGCGAAGCGCCGGAGCGAGCGGAAGAGGGTGCGCGCGCCGGCCTCCATGGTGCCGGCGTGGCGGGCGGCGCGCTCCAGCAGGTCGGGGCGCCCCACGTCGCCCACGAAGAGGAAGTCGCCGGTGAGCACGCCGATCGGCCGGTCGGCGGCGGCGGTGTCGGTGACCACGAAGGCCAGGTGCTCGGGGGT
>DASUNK010000511.1:0-9359 GCA_036277195.1 Longimicrobiaceae bacterium
CCTGGGCCTCGCCGAGGGGCGTCAGGTCGAACTCCAGCGCCGGGCGCCCCGCCGCGCCCGCCAGCTCGGCGGCGCGGAAGAAGGCCAGCTGCCCGTAGGTGCGCACCGCCACCCACCGCCCGTCGGGCGAGGCGCCCGCCCCCGTCACCCGGTCGCCGGTCTGGCTGGGCTCGGGCGCCAGCTCGCGGACGCGCTCCAGCTCCGCCACCCCGCCCGCGGCCAGGGGGGTGGGCCAGCGGTAGAGCTCGATCGGCCCCTGGTTCCCCTTGGTCACCAGGAACACCTCGCCGCCGGGGAGCACGACGAGCGCCTCGGTGTCGGGGGTGCGCCCGCCGGGGAAGCGGGCCCGGTACTCGCGCGCGGGACGGGTGGTGGGGTCGCCCGGCGCGGGCTCGGGCACCACCCACAGGCTCACGTGCCGGCGCCCCTTCTCGTTGTCGCCCACGTCGGCGATGTACAGGCAGTCGCCCTCCGCGCAGGGGCCGAGCGCCAGGTCCTCCCAGTCGTCGTTGCGCGCGCCGGCCACCGGCATGGCCGCGGCGAGCCGCCCCTCGGCGTCGATCCCCAGCAGCTCGGGCTCGTTGCCGGAATCCTCGTGCGTCCAGAGCAGCCCGGGGTGGCGGCGGCTGAGCGCGGCCCCGCTCGACTCCTCCACCGCGGCGGGGAGCGAGAGATGCCGGGTCACGATCTCGCAGGCGCCCTCCCGCGCGTCGGCCGCCGCCTGCGTCCCCTTCCCGTCTCCCGCCCTCCCTTCCGGAGCGCAGGCGGGCGCGGCCGCCAGCAGCACGACGGCAGCGGCGCCGCGCACGATCGATCTCGACACGTCCAGGAATTCCTCTCGGGGGATAAAGAGACCTCGCGCCCACCACTGCACGAAGCCGGCCCGGGCTCAGGTCATGACGAAGGGCACCCGCTCCGGGTCCGCGGGGAGCGTGGCGTCGCGCGGCGCCGGGGCGGGGCGCTTGTAGTAGGTGCCGTCGGAGCCCAGCTCCCAGGCGTCGGGGCTCTCGATCTGCGCCTCCAGCAGCGCGTCGAGCCGCGCCCGGTGCTCGGGGTCGCGCACCGGCGCCGCCACCTCCACCCGCTTGCTCAGGTTGCGCGTGCGCCAGTCCGCCGACCCGATGTAATACTCCGGCTCGCCGCCGTTGGCGAAGCGGAAGATGCGCGCGTGCTCCAGGTAGCGCCCCAGGATGCTGACGACGCGGATGTTCTCCGAGAACCCCGCCACCCCCGGCCGCAGCGCGCACAGCCCGCGCACCACCAGCTCCACCGCCACCCCCGCCTGCGAGGCGCGGTAGAGGGCGGCGATGACCTCGCGGTCCGCCAGCCCGTTGAACTTGGCGCGGATGTGCCCGCCCAGCCCCGCGCGCGCGTGCTCGGCCTCGCGGTCGATCATCTCCACGAAGCGCCGCCGCAGGTTGTAGGGCGCCACCAGCAGCCGGCGGTACTCGCCGGGGCCGGAGTAGCCGGTGAGCACGTTGAAGAGGTCGTTCAGCTCGGCGCCCAGCTCCGCGTCGGCGGAGAGGAGCCCCAGGTCGGTGTAGGCGGCGGCGGTGGTGGCGTTCAGGTTCCCGGTGCCGATGTAGACGTAGCGCCGCACCACCGGCGGCTCGCGCCGCACTACCAGCGCGATCTTGGCGTGGATCTTCAGCCCCGGCACGCCGTAGATGACGTGGATCCCCGAGGCGGAGAGGTAGCGGGCCCACTCGATGTTGCGCTGCTCGTCGAAGCGGGCGGTCAATTCCACCAGCGCCACCACCTGCTTGCCGCGGGCGCTGGCCCGGCGCATGGCCTCCACGATGCGCGAGCGCTTGTTGGTGCGGTAGAGCGCCAGCTTGATGGCCAGCACGTCCGGGTCGTCCGCGGCCTCCACCACGAAGCGCTCCACCGTGGCCTCGAACGAGTCCTCGGGGAAGTAGACCAGCACCTCGCGCTCGCGCAGCAGCTCGAAGATCGGGCGCGAAGGGTCGAGCACCGCCGCGGGCTCCGCGGGGGGATAGCGCAGCTCCGGCGGCACCCCCTCGACCGCCGCCAGCTCGCGCAGCCCGCGCAGGTCGATCAGCCGCTCCACCGCGTAGACGTCGCCCTCGCCGAGGGCGGAGACCCCCTCGGGGGCCTCGAACTGCAGCTCGCGCACGAGCATGCGCCGCACCCGCTCGGGCATGCACGCCTCCACCTCGATGCGCACCACCGGGCGGAAGCGGCGGCGGCGCACCTCCTCCTCCACCGCCTGCAGCAGGTCGCGCCCCGGGGTGGCCTCCAGGTGCAGCTCGGCGCTGCGGGTGACGCGGAAGGCGCAGGCGTCCTCCACCTCCATCCCCGGGTAGAGGCGCGGCAGGGACTCGCGCACCACGTCCTCCAGGGGGACGAAGCGCCCCGTCCCGGGGAGCCGGACGAAGCGGGGGAGCCCGTCCGGGAGCTCGACCACCGCCAGCCGCTCGGTGCCGGTGGCGGGCTCGCGCAGCACGGCGGCCAGCGCGGGGCGCAGGTTGCGGATGTGGGGGAAGGGGTGCCCCGGCCCCGCGGCCAGCGGGGTGAGCACGGGGTGCACCTGGTGGTGGAAGTGCTCCTCCAGCGCGGCGCGCTCCTTCCCGTCCAGCTCGCCCGGCGCGGCCAGCTCGATGCCGTGCCCGCGCAGGCCGGGGAGGAGGGTCTCGAAGAGGAGGGCGTAGGCGCGGTCCATCAGGGCGCGGGCGCGCACCCCGATGGCGTCGAGCTGCTCCTGCGCGGTCACCCCGTCGATGGTGGGCTTGTCGCTCTCCTCGGCCACCTGGCGCTTGAAGCCCGCCACCCGCACCCGGAAGAACTCGTCCAGGTTGGCGCCGAAGATGGAGAGGAAGCGCACCCGCTCCAGCAGCGGGGTGCGGGGGTCCTCCGCCAGGTCGAGCACCCGCCGGTTGAAGGCCAGCACCGAGAGCTCCATGTTGAGCAGGGTGCCGGGGGGGAGGGCGTCGGGGTCCACGCGCTCCGCCGCCGCCTCGCCGGGGAGGGCGGCGGCGCTGAGCACGGTCCCGCTCCCGGTGAGGGCGGGGGGCTCGCCCGAGGGCGCGGTGGGGAGGCCGGAGCGGGCCAGCACGTGCAGCGCGGCCAGGGTGGCCCCGTCGCGGAGCGCGGGCGAGCCCACCGCCTCCAGCAGCTCGCCCAGCGCCACCCCCTCCAGCCGGCCGGCGCCCCAGGCGGGGGCGGCGGCGTCCACCTCGGCCAGCCACACCTCGGTGGCCGGCTGGTGGGGCGTCCCCGTACCCGTGCCGAGCAGCCGCACCCGCCCGCCGCCGTGCTCCAGCAGCGCGCGCAGCACCTGGCGGCAGGCGTCCTCGCCCGTCCCCGCGCCGGTGGGGATGCGCACCCCGCCCCCCTCGCGGAGCACCCCCACCCGCCCGTCGGCCCAGGGGACCACGGCCACCCGCCGCGCGGCGCGCACCGCCTCCTCCAGCCAGTCCACCTCGCCCTCGGCCAGGCTACGGCGGGCGCGGCGGTAGAGGTCGTCCACCGGGACGGCGCCGAACTCCTCCTCCAGCCGCCGCACCAGCGTGGCGGGGTCGTCCGCGCCGGGGCGCAGCTCCACCGTGGCCAGCTCGGCGGAGAGGTCGCGGTCGCGCACCGTGTGCCCGTCGCACCCCAGCGCGGGTCCGCCCTCCGCCGCCGGGGGGCGGGGGACGCGCCGGGTCTCGATCTCCAGCCAGGGAACCAGCCGCGCCGGGTCCACCAGCGCGCGCAGGAGGCGGGCGGGCTCGGAGAGGCCGGCGAAGAGCTCGGCGGGGTCCACGTCCGGCACCTGGATGGCGGCCCGCCGCGGCGCGCCGGGGTCGACCTCGGCCGGCGGGTCCGCCGCGCGCACGTCCACCTCCAGCTCCTTCTCGCCGTCCTCCCGGTGGCGGACGCAGACGGTGGCGCCCCGGCGGCCGAGGTCGCCGTCGGGGGTGTCGTAGTAGACGTCGCGGAAGAAGACGGGCGGCGCCGCCGGCCCCACTCCCGGCAGCTCCGCGGCCGCCAGGCGCTCCAGGGCCCCGCGGCCGCTCACCTCGAAGCGCATGGCGTCAGAAGGGGGCGCCGAGCCAGAAGTAGAACGTGCCCCGCTCACCGTACGCGTACCCCGCGCTCACCGTGCGGCCCAGCGAGCGGAAGAAGAGCCCGCCGCCCAGCGCCGTGTGCCAGCCGCCGGGCGACTCGCCGTCGACGTACACCCGCCCCGCGTCGGCCAGGGCGAAGGCGCCCAGGTCGCCGTTCACGATCAGCTCCGCGCGGGTGATCACCTGGCGCAGCTCCACCGAGCCGAAGAGGGCCGCGTCGCCCGCCCAGCGGTCGCGGTCGTAGCCGCGCAGGTTCTCCTGCCCGCCCAGGTAGGCGGCGTACTGGAAGGGGAATTCGCCCAGGGCGGCCTCGGCGCCGCCGCGCAGCGCCAGCACCGGGCCGCGACGGCCGGCGCCCAGGTAGGTGGAGGCCACCGCGGCGGCGTTGCCGAACACCTCGCCGTCGCCCCCGCTCACCAGCGAGAGCGCCGCGGCCCGCGCGTCCACCCGGAAGCCGCGCCGGGGGAAGGCGGAGGTGTCGGTCCGCTCCACCCGCACCCCGCCGTGGAGCCCCGCGGCGGTGAACTCCTCGGTGCCCAGCGGGCGGAAGACGTCGGCGGCGGTCCCCTGCCGCACCTCCGGGTCGGTCCAGCGCAGGGTGGGGCCGAGCGCCACCTCGACGCCCGACGCCACCGGCACCACCAGCCCCACCTCGGCCAGCGCCTGGCGCTCCCACACCCGCTGGCGGTGCAGCCCGCCGTCGTCGGGGGTGTCGTTGCCGTAGCCGAAGAAGCCGGTGGCCTCCAGGTCCGAGAGGCGCCCGGTCAGCAGGGTGCGGGTGTCGGAGCCGGTCTTGCGCACCAGCCCGTTGTACTCGATGCCGAAGCGGTCGTAGAAGGGTGCGTAGAGGACCGCTGCGGCGTGGGTGGCGGCCAGCGGGTGGCGGCGGAACCCCCAGCGGGTGTAGGAGGGCCCCGCCCCGATCGCCGGGCCGGCGTGCAGCTTCCAGACGAGGGCGGGCGAGAACCAGGAGAAGGCGCTCCCCCAGTCGCGCGGGGGGACGGCCCCGCGCCCGGGGACGTAGACGGGGGCGTCGTAGGCGCGCGTGTCCACCACCGTCCCCCGCCCCGTCCCGATGCCGTTGTTCCCCTCGTGGTCGTAGAGCACGGTGCGGCCGCCGCGGGCCAGGTCCGCCAGCGCGTCGTTCCCCGGGCCGCCCAGCACCCGCACCAGGATCGGGCCGGCGGCGCCGCGCACCTCGGCGCGGTCGGAGCCGCCGCGCAGCCACACCCGCACCTCGCGCGTCTCCGCCGGCCAGAAGCGGCGGGCGAAGTACGGCTCGCCGCGCGCCTCGCGCCCGGCGTACAGCCGCACCTCCACCGAGCCGTCGTCGCTCCGCTCGACCACCGCGAAGTCGTCGAGGTCCTTCCCGTAGACCTCGGGCTCGCCGGCCAGCTGCAGGTAGAACTCGCGCGCCACGCCGGGGATGCCGTCGCGCCGGGCGCGCAGCGTGGCCGCCAGCCGCTCGCCGCGCAGCGCCGTGTACTCGGGGGGAAGGCTGCGCACGGTGCGGCCGATCACCTCGTCGGTGATCCGCGCGCGCAGCCAGGCCGCCGTCGAGTCCCACACCTCGCGCGGGAGCTCCGCCAGGAAGCGCCGGTCCATGAAGACCGCGTTCTGGGTGAGCCCCTCCAGCTGCCCCTTGTAGCTCCGCTGGAAGCGCAGCGCCTTGGGGAGGCGCGAGCGGGCCAGCCCCAGGAGGAAGCCGTCGTAGTCCACGAAGACGTAGTCGCGGTCGCGCGGCACCGCGCGCCACACCCGCTCGCCGCCCCGGTCGAAGCGGGCCCAGCGGTACTGGTCCTCGTGCCGGTCCCAG
The DNA here is from genome assembly GCA_036277195.1 of Longimicrobiaceae bacterium. Lineage (GTDB taxonomy): Bacteria > Gemmatimonadota > Gemmatimonadetes > Longimicrobiales > Longimicrobiaceae > Longimicrobium. Next base: position 5,887 of record DASUNK010000511.1, read on the forward strand.
TCGTTCAGCAGCAGGTCCACCAGCCGCCCGGTGAGGAAGTCGTGGTTGTCCACCCGGTCGGTGGCGCCGCTGTCGAGCGCGGCCAGGAAGTCCTCGGCGCTCTCGATGGCCGCCGCCCCGCCCAGCCCGGGGACGCCCGTGGCCCCCTCGTCGGGGCGCTCCTCCAGCGTCCCCAGCATCCCCGCGAACTCGCGGAACTCGCCGAGGAAGGGATGGTCCGGCATGCGGTAGAGCCGCGCCGGGGCGTAGAGCACCCCCGCGGCGGCGTGGATCGGCCCCAGCGCCACCGGGACGCCCGGGAGGAGCGAGCTCCCCTGGTCCTGGAGCAGCTCGGCCACCAGCGTGCCTTCCAGGTCGCGGTCCAGGGTGCGCTTGAAGAACTTGGGGACGGAGCGGAAGCGGTACTCGCGCCCGTCGGCGCCCCGCAGCTCCAGCGAGAGGGTCTGGTTGCCGCCGCCGCGCGCCACCGCGCGCAGCCCCCCGGCGAAGGTGGTCGGGTCGAGCACCTCCACCCGGACGGGGGCCGTCCACAGGTCGCGGTACTCGCTCCCCAGCAGGAAGCGGTGCAGCCCGCCGGCCCGGTACTGCGGGTCGGCCGGGGCGGCGGAGTCGGGGCGCTGGGCGGCGAGCGCCGCGGGCGCCAGCAGGAGCGCGGCGAGCGCGGCCGCGGCCTTACGGAGTGGTGGACTGCTGCGCATTCGCCGTGTCTCCCTGTGCGGCCGGCGGCGTGATCCGCTCCTCCTCCAGCCAGGCCGAGAAGTCTTCCGTCCCGTTCCCCTCCGCGTCCACCACGATCACGGCCAGCCGCACCCGTCCGTCGCGCAGGAAGGTCAGCCGCATGAAGCCGCTCGCCCGCCGCACGTAGCGCGTGCCGGTGATGGCGCGCGTGGCGGTGGTGTGGTTGTAGATCCCCCCCCCGCTCACCAGCAGCCAGCGCGCCGGCTCGCGGCGGAGCACCTGCAGGTTGTGCTCGTGCCCCGCGGCGTACACCAGCGGCTCGTCGGCGGCGAAGGCCCGCCCCAGCTCCGTGCGCATGGCGCGGTACTCGCGCCCCGACACGTCCTGCCGGGCGAAGAAGCCGCCCAGGCGCACCCAGGGGTGGAAGGGGAAGAGGTAGGTGGGCCAGTCGAAGTAGCCCCCGTGCTCGCCCCCCGAGACCATCGGGTGGTGCCCCACCACCACGGTGCGCCGGTCCCCCGCCGAGGCCAGCACCCGGCGGATCGAGTCCACCACCGCCTCCGCGGTGGACGCGCGGCAGGCGGGAGGCTGAGGCAGCCCGTGCAGCCACCACTGCGTGTCGAGGACCACCAGCCGCAGCACCTCGCCCTCGTCGCGCACGGTGGGGCCGGGGCACCCGTCGTCGGGGGCGAAGTCGATGCGCCCCTCGCCGTTCGCCTCCACCCAGCGCTGCTGGCGCACGACGTACGCCAGCCCGGAGGGGCTCCCCGCGTCCCAGTCGTGGTTGCCGGGGACGAAGACGCCGCGCGCCCCCGTCTCCAGCAGCGGGCGCATCTGCTCGCGGAGGATGCGCTCGGCCTCGGCGCGATCGGGCGCCGTCGAGTCGGGGAGACCGTGGGGGTAGACGTTGTCGCCCAGGTACACCACCAGGGTGCGGGTGGTGTCCCAGGAGATCTCGCGGCGCAGCGCCTCCAGCACCGGCTCGCCGTCCGGGTCCGGGAGCCCCGCGTCGCCGATGAGGATGAGGTTGAGGGCGATGGAGTCCTCGGGCACCGGGTCGATCAGCCGGCCCAGGTTGAGCGCCGGCCGCCCGCACGCCGAGACGAGCAGCGCCGCCGCCGCCGCCCACGCGCACCTCCCCGCCCATCGCGTCCCCACGCTCCACGTCACGCCCTTCCCCACGGCGCTCCCCTCAGCCTCGGTTCGGGTTGTTCTTGGTCTTCCTGCGGCCTTTGCGCCGGGTGCGGAAGGGCACGTACTCCGCGGCGTCCACCTGCACGGACCAGCGCTCGTCGAGCGCGCCCACCAGGTCGGCCGGGGTGGAGCCCCGCTTCAGCCGCACGAGGTATTCCAGCGTGTGCAGCCCCTCGTCGTTGCGGCGCAGCACGTCCACCAGCCGCCAGTCGCGCGCCATGTCGGCCAGCGCCTCCTGCACGGTGTTGCGCGCCATCTCGGGATAGGTGGAGTGCACCAGGAGGATGCCGTCGGTCTTCATGTCCTCCTCGTGCTCCAGCAGCCGCCGGCGGATCTGCCGCTGCGCGGTGGGCGCCTGCGCCACCAGCAGGTCCGAGTCGCCCGCCGAGAGCACGCCGGTGAGCCCGTAGCGGCCGCTGTAGATGGAGCCCACGTTGTACTTCCAGAGGGTGAGCACCACCAGGTTGAAGGACATGGACATCACCAGCGCCACGTCCAGCGCCTGCACCCCGGCGGAGAGGCCGATGCCGATCACCAGGAAGATGTAGACGGCGTCGCGGGGGTCCTTGAGGGTGTTGCGGAAGCGCACGGCCGCCACGATGCCGGCCAGCGAGAAGGCCAGGGCGAGCGAGTTCTTCACCACCAGCGCGATGCCGGCCACCACGATCGGGAGGATGATGACCGAGGCCACCAGCGCCGGGTCGTAGCGGAGGCGCTTGGTGAACATGTAGACCCAGGCCACGGGGAGCACCAGCGCCAGCGCCCCGGCGATGACCAGCAGGGTGGTGAGGGCGCGCTCCAGCGCCTCGTTGAGCGAGAGGGTGGGGCCCACGTCGGCCACGGTGGGCGTGCCGGTGAAGACGCCGCCCCCCTCGCGGATGGCGGGGAGCACCACGGGCGAGACGAAGGCGTTGCGCACGGCGGGGACGTAGAGCACCAGCGCCGCCATGACGCCGACCAGCACCAGGTAGTACAGGAGGATCCGCAGGTAGGGGGCCTTGCGCCCCTCGAGCATGCGCTTGATGAGGTTGCGGCGCCGGCCGCGGGGGGGGCGGCGCAGCGGCGAGGGCAGGCCGGATTGGCCGCCGGGCCGTCCACCGGCCAGCAGCGTCTCCGATCCGCCCGACGCGCCGTGGTTCCCGGCTCTCGCGGCTCTGTCGTTCATGGCAGCTTTGGTCGCAAGTGCTTTGCGTCGGTGCGAAGCACGTTACAATGAGCAGGAAGCACGCCGCAACGCCGGGCGGTTGAAACCGCGGCTACAAAAACACGAAGTCCGCCTGCGCGGACTGCAAGGCGGGCTCGGTACGCGCCGCCGGGCCGATGTGTCCGGAGAGTCCCGACGGCGGCCCCGCAGTCCGCGAAGGCGGACTTCGCGTGGTTCCAGCGGCGAATTCCATTCGCTCCACTGGGGGTTGACGATGACGGATCACCCCGACGCACCCCTCGACCGCGAGCGCGCCGCTGCCGTCCTGCACGGCGACGATCCCGAGGCGATGGCGCATGCGCTCGTCGCCGTGGCCCTCCACGAGCCGGACTGGCGCTGGGTGCAGGGCGAGTGCACCCGCCTCTCCGTTCACCCCGACGCCAACCTGCGCCGCCTG
>DASUNK010000512.1:0-3405 GCA_036277195.1 Longimicrobiaceae bacterium
AGCGCCTCCCCGGGCTGGTGCACCTGGGGCCGCGCCCCACCTTCGCCGGGTTCGCGCCCACGCTGGAGCTGCACCTGCTCGACTGGGAGGGCGACCTGTACGGCGAGCGGGTGCGGGTGGACTTCCTGCAGCGCCTGCGCGACGTGCACCCCTTCGACTCGGCCGCCGCGCTGGTGGCCGCCATGCGCGAGGACGAGCGCGCCGGCCGCGCCTGGTTCGCGCGGGGGTGAGGCCGGCGCGCTCCGGCGGCGGGGCCCCCTCCCTGGCTCGCAAGACTCGCCTGTCCCTCCCCCGTTCCGGGGGAGGGGGAATTGGCTGCCTCGGTCGCCCTGCGCATTCCGGATGCATGCGGCAGGTTCGGTGGGGCCGGAGTGGGACCCTCACCGGCCTTTCGCGCCGGGGGCGGCGTACAACCCTCTCCCGGAACGGGGGAGGGTGGCGAGCCTAGCAGGCTGCTGAAAAAGTCCGAACGGCGATCGAAGCGCACTGTGGAACGCGTGTACCCGACGCGAATGCGCCCCCGCGGTGGCTTTTAGGACGCGTTGACCGCACCAGATACGCCGAATCGAACCGCCACGAGCGATGATTCGCGAATAGGATCACCCGCTCGGCTACGCCCGACCGACTTTTTCAGCAGCCTGCTAGGCGAGCCGGGTGGGGGCCCCAGCCGCGGTTGTGCAAACGCGCGCCTGCTGTTAAGTTCCCTGGCTTGCACGTTGATCCGATGAAGTTTCGACCCGAGATTTCTTCCGGATCGGTAACTCCCTGACCAGCGCAGACTCTTCAGGAGGTCCGATCATGGCGCTCGACCGCGAGAACCGCGACGCCGTCATCCAGAAGTACCAGGCCCACGAGACCGACCGGGGCTCCGCCCGCGTCCAGGTCGCGCTGCTCACCGCGCGCATCAACGACCTGACGGACCACTTCCGGGCCCACAAGAAGGACCATCACTCGCGCCGCGGCCTGCTCAAGATGGTCGGCAAGCGCCGGCGCCTGCTCGACTACCTGCGCCGCACCGACCTGGAGCAGTACCGGAGCCTCATCTCCGAGCTGGGGCTGCGTCACTGAGACGCGCCGCGGCGGCATGAACCGCAGCGAAGGCCGCACGGGCATGGACCGTGCGGCCTTCGCGCGTGCTGGAGCGAAGCGGAACGAAAACGATCTCGGAGGGCCTGCGTGCGCGGGGGAGCGCGGGCCCGGACCTGCGGCCCTCCCCCGGCAACTTCGAGAAAGCGACGAAACGACCCATGGCTAAGCTGGAGCGGCAGTTCGCAGGACGACCCCTCGTCATCGAGACGGGGAAGATGGCACGGCAGGCGGACGGCTCGTGCACGGTGCAGTTCGGGGAGACGATGGTGCTCTGCACCGCCACGGCGCAGGACACGCCCACCACCCTCCCCTTCTTCCCGCTCACGGTGGAATACCGTGAGCGCTACTACGCGGCCGGCAAGTTCCCGGGCGGCTTCATCAAGCGCGAGGGCCGCCCCTCGGACAAGGAGATCCTCTCCGCCCGCCTCATCGACCGGCCGATCCGGCCGCTCTTCCCCACCGGCTTTCAGCACGAGACCCAGGTCTTCGTCTACGTCATCTCCGCCGACCAGGAGAACGACGCCGACGTGGTGGCGCTCACCGGCGTGTCGCTGGCGCTCAACCTGAGCCGCATCCCCTTCCCCGAGCCCGTCGCCGCCGTGCGGCTGGGGCGCATCCAGGGGCAGTGGGTGCTCAACCCCACCTTCCAGCAGCTCGAGTACTCGGAGCTGGACATGGTGGTGGCGGGCTCCGAGGACGCCATCATGATGGTGGAGGGCGGCGCCCTGGAGATCCCCGAGGAGGAGATCGCCGAGGGGCTGCTGGTGGCCCACGCCGGGATCAAGGAGCTGGTCGGCCTGCAGAAGGAGGTGCTCGCCCAGCTGGAGGTTCCGCCCGACATGGCCTGGTCGCCCAAGGAGGTGGACGCCGCCTTCCGCGCCCACGTGGAGGAGCAGGCCACCGAGCGGGTGCGCACCGCCATGGGGATCGCCGAGAAGTCGGCGCGCTACGCGGCGCTGGAAGCCGTGCGCACCGAGATCGCGGCCGCCCTCGCCGAGGAGTGGGCCGAGAACGCCCGCGACGTGTCGCCGATCGTCAAGGAGGTCGAGAAGCGCGAGCTGCGCGAGATGATCCTCGGCCAGGGGCGCCGCTCCGACGGGCGCGGGCTGGACGAGGTGCGGCCGATCACCATCGAGGTGGGGCTGCTCCCGCGCGCGCACGGCTCGGCGCTCTTCACCCGCGGGCAGACGCAGTCGCTGGGCGTGGCCACGCTCGGCACCCAGGGCGACGAGCAGGCGTACGACACCGTGGACTACGCCACGCAGCAGAGCAAGAGCTTCATGCTGCACTACAACTTCCCGCCCTTCTCCACCGGCGAGGTGAAGCCGATGCGCGGCACCAGCCGCCGCGAGATCGGCCACGGCACCCTGGCCGAGCGCGCGCTGGAGGCCCTCCTCCCGCCCTACGAGGGGTTCCCCTACACCATCCGCGTCACCTCGGACGTCCTGGAGAGTAACGGCTCCTCCTCGATGGCCACGGTCTGCTCCGGCTCGCTGGCGCTGATGGACGCGGGCGTGCCGATGAAGTCCGCCTGCGCGGGCGTGTCGATGGGGCTGATCAAGGAGGGCGAGCGCCTCGCCATCCTCACCGACATCCTGGGCTCCGAGGACGCCCTGGGCGACATGGACTTCAAGGTGGCGGGCACCCGCGACGGGGTGACCTCCATCCAGATGGACATGAAGGTGGAGGGGCTCACCATCCAGATCCTGCGCGACGCGCTCAGCCAGGCCCGCCGCGCGCGGCTGCACATCCTGGACGAGATGGACAAGGTGCTCCCGGGGCCGCGGCCCGAGCTGTCGCGGTACGCGCCGCGCATCATCACCATCAAGGTGAACCCGGCTAAGATCGGCGAGATCATCGGGCCCAAGGGGAAGACGATCCGCGGCATCCAGGAGGCCACGGGCGCCACCATCAACATCGACGACGACGGCACCGTCACCATCGCCTCGGTCTCGGGCGAGGGCGGCGAGCGGGCGCGCCAGATCATCCAGGGGATGACGGAGGAGCCCGAGGTGGGCCGCATCTACGAGGGGGTGGTGAAGAGCACCACGGCGTTCGGCGCCTTCGTGGAGATCGTCCCGGGGACGGAGGGGCTGCTGCACATCTCCGAGATCCAGGACGGCCGCGTCGACAAGACCGAGGACGTGCTGAAGAAGGGCGACGTGGTGCCGGTGAAGCTCCTCTCCATCGACGAGAAGGGCCGCCTGCGCCTCTCCCGCAAGGCCGCGCTGGCCGAGCGGGGGCAGGGCGGCACTCCCGCCGGCGACGGCGGCGGCGCGCCGGAGGGCGAGGGCGGCGGCGAGCCGCGCGCCGAGC